>JARRBR010000018.1 GCA_029982755.1 Rhodocyclaceae bacterium | reverse complement strand
CCTGCAGGTGGAGTTCTCGCGCGAGGTGCAGCAGGTCACCGACGCCACCGGCGGCGAGATGTCGGCGGCGGCGATCTGGGACCTCTTCCGCGCCACCTACCTCGACAGCGTCGAGCCGGTGCGCTATGTCGAGCACCACCTCTTCGAGCACGGCGCAGCCCAGGGCATCCGCCTGATCGTCGAGATCGGCGCCACCCGCCACCTGCTCGTCGGCGAGGGCAACGGCCCGATCGACGCCGCCATCCACGCCCTGCGCGGCGCCGGCATCGACGTCCAGGTGCGCAGCTTCGAGGAGCGCTCGATCGCCCCCAGCGAGGACGGCGGCAACGCCCAGGCCTGCGCCTTCCTCGAACTCACCGAGGCCGGCGGGCAGGGCGGCGACCGCTACGGCGTGGGCGTCGACAGCAACATCGTCACCGCCTCCATCCGCGCCATCGTCAGCGGGGTCAATCGGCTGCAGCCGGCGCTCGACGCGGCGCCGGCGGTGCGCGCGGCCTGAGGACAGGGTCACGGGCGGGGTCGAACGGCGTGTCCTGCAATCGACCCATGCCGCAGCTTCGTCTGGGACTGGATGCAGCGCGTAACTGAGGCGGACCCGCGGCGAGGCTGATCTGGCCGGGGGGTCGGGGTGGCGGGCGGGAAGTCATGAGCGCCGAGGGGCGGGGCGCCGAAGGGGAAACAAGGCGACGCATGTCCGAGGAGCGCAGCGACGAGTTTGCGTCGCCGCCCCTTCGGCACCCCGCCCCGAGGGCAGCCGAAGGCCGCGAATGTCGCCCCGCCCACCACCCCGGCCCCCCGGCCTCGCGCAGGCGGCCACTCGACCGCTCGACCGCTTGACCGCTCGGTTTGACTGCTCGATTTGCGCGATCGCCCCATGACGCCTGCAGGACGGGCAGAATTCCGCAGATGGATACCGTCGACGACATCCCGGCCGCCTTTTCCGGGCGCGTGTTGTTCGAGCCGATCGCGCCCTGGCTCGCCCGCTTCGCCGCGCCCGGGGTTCCGTCGCACGTGGCACTCGACGCCCTGCTCGCCGAGACCGCGGCCGAGGCGCGCAGCGGGGGCGGGGCGCCGATCCGCTTCGTGCCGCCAACCGACGAGCCTGGCGGGTACGAGGAGCGCATCTTCGCGCGCGGTGAAGTCCCCACCCGCCACGGTGACTGGCACGACTTCTTCAACGCGCTCGCCTGGTGCGCCTGGCCGCGCACAAAAGCGGCCTGCAACCGCCTCCATCTGGCCGAACTGCGCGCCCGCGAAGGCGCCGGCCTGCCCGGCCGCGGGCCACGGCGCGACGCGCTGACCCAGTTCGACGAATGCGGCATCGTGGTCGTGACCTCCGACCCCGAGATTCCCGCGCGGCTGACGGCGCACGAATGGGAAGAGGCGTTCTGGAACCGGCGCGCGCGCCTCCTGCAGACCACCCGCTTCCTCGTCTTCGGCCACGGCAGCTGGGATCAGTTGCGCGCACCCTTCGTCGGCCTGTGCGCGAAGGCGATCCATCGCGTGGTCGAGCCCGACTGGCTGGCCCTGCCGATGGCGCAGGCGCTCGCCGAGACCGACGCCTGGCTCGCCGACCACCTCGCCGCGACCCTCGACGCGCTGAGCCCGCGCAGCCTGTCGCCACTGCCGCTGCTCGGCATCCCCGGCGTCACGCCGGACAACGAGGCCGTGGGCTACTACCGCGACACCCGCCAGTTCCGCCCGCGACGCAAGGCACCCGTGGCCGCCGCGATGGGAACGAGCAGGCCTTGAGCCGGCGCCGGGCGCGACGGCAAGGCGGCGCGCGACAGCAGCGCAAACGCATCGACGCGCCCCCCCCCTCGCTCGCAGGGACCCGCACCCGGGCCAGGGATCGCGCAGTCGATTCGCATGACATTGGCGAAGCGCCCCATCTACAATGCATTCATCATTATCGAGGATGCTTGCAGATGCCCGCTCCCGCACCCCCGTGGCACCACGGACCAGACACTTCGCAGCCGCATGAACGCCCCACACGCGTGCCGGGCCCCACGCGCGTACCGGAACTGCCGGCGCGTCCGGTAGCCCGGCGCTTCGCCAGGGCGCTCGCACTGTCCGCGACCGCGCTCGCACTTTGCCTCGCCGCGCCGGCAAGCCACGCCACCGCGGAGAGCAGCGCGCCGGCGATGCTCGCCCAGCGCTACACCGACACCATCGACCCCGCAGGCTACTGGGTCAGCGAGAAGCTCGACGGCGTGCGTGCGCTGTGGGATGGCCGGCAGCTGCGCTTTCGCAGCGGGCGCGAGATCGTCGCCCCGGCTTGGTTCCTGGCGGCGCTGCCGGCCACACCGCTGGACGGCGAGCTGTGGATCGGTCGGGGACGCTTCGACGAACTGTCCGGCCTGATCCGCCGGGAGGACCCGCAGGATCCGGCGTGGCGCGCGGTGCGCTACATGCTCTTCGACGCGCCCGGGGGCACGGGTGACTTCAGCGCCCGCCTGCAGGCCCTGCATGCCATCGTCGCGGCCGCCGGAGCGCCCTGGCTGCAGACGATTCCGCAGCACCGCGTCCCCGATCGCGCCGCCCTGCAGCGCCTGCTCGACGAGATCGTCGCCGCCGGCGGCGAGGGCCTGATGCTGCACCGCGCCGACGCCCGCTGGCAGCCCGGGCGCAGCGCGGCCCTGCTCAAGCTGACCCCGTGGCAGGACGCAGAGGCACGCGTGATCGGCTACGTCCCCGGCAAGGGCCGGCTGCAGGGCAAGGTGGGCTCGCTCGTGGTGGAGGCGGACGACGGCCGCCGCTTCCGCATCGGCAGCGGCCTCACCGACGAGACCCGCGCCGCACCGCCGCCGATCGGCGCGCTGGTCACCTACCGCTACCGCGAGCTCACCCCGGCGGGCCAGCCGCGTTTTCCGCGCTACCTGCGCGAGCGCACGCTGCCGTAGCCCGGCCGGAGACCCCCTGCAGCGGGCCGCGCCGCGCTGCCGCCCTGCGAGGGCCGCGCCAAGGCAGCGGGCGGAAGCCGCACCCCGGCGCGCCGGCTGACCGCGCCCCCCCACGGGGGCCGCTCAGGCCTCGAGCTGCAGCGCCGCCAGGCGCGCATAGAGCCCGCCCTGGCGGCGCAGGTCGGCCGGCGTTCCGGTCTCGACGATGCGTCCGGCGTCCATCACCACGATGCGATCCACCTTCTGCACGGTCGCCAGGCGATGGGCGATGATCAGCGTGGTACGGCCCTCCATCGCTGCCGCCAGACCCTGCTGCACGAGGATCTCGGATTCCGCGTCGAGCGCGCTGGTGGCCTCGTCGAGCAGCAGGATGGGCGAGCCCTTCAGGATCGCGCGCGCGATCGCGATGCGCTGGCGCTGGCCGCCGGACAGGCGCGTACCGCGCTCGCCGAGGAAGGTGGCGTAGCCCTCGGGCAGGCGGGCGATGAACTCGTCGGCGGCCGCGGCACGCGCGGCGGCGATCACGTCCTCGTCGCCGGCGTCGGGACGGGCGTAGCGGATGTTGTCGAGCGCGCTGGCGGAGAAGATCACCGGGTCCTGCGGGACGATCGCGATGCCGGCGCGCAGGCTGCGCAGCGGCAGTTCGCGGATGTCGCGGCCGCCGATGCGGATACGCCCGTCGCTCGCCTCGTAGAAGCGCAGCAGCAGCTGGAACAGGGTGGTCTTGCCGGCGCCGGAGGGGCCGACCATTGCCACCCTCTCGCCGGGGGCGATGTGCAGCGACACGTCGTCGAGCGCGCGCACGCCCGAACGGGCCGGGTAGCGGAAGACCACGTGTTCGAGTTCGATTCCCGCCTCGGCGGACGCGGCTGGCGGCAAAGCCGTTCCCGGATCGCGGATCGCCGGCTCGGCATGCAGCAGCTCCAGCAGCCGTCCGGTGGCGCCGCTGGCGCGCATCACGTCGCCCCACACCTCGGCCAGGGTGCCCACGCCGCCCGCCACCAGCGCGGCATAGATCAGGAAGGCGCCGAGCTCGCCCATCGACAGCGTGCCGGCCTGCACCTGGCGCGCGCCGATCCACAGCACGAAGATGATGGTGCCCATCACCGCGGTGATGATCAGCGCGGTCAGCAGCGCACGCACGCGGGTGCGGCGGACCGCCGCCTGGAAGCCGGTCTCGCTGCGCGCCGCGAAGCGCGCGGCCTCGCGATCCTCCTGGATGCAGGCCTGCACCGTGGGCATGGCGTTGAGGATCTCGCCGGCGAGCGCCGAGGCGTCGGCGATGCGGTCCTGCGACTCGCGCGACAGCGCGCGCACGCGGCGGCCGATCAGCACGATCGGGAGCGCCAGCACGACCATCAGCGCGAAGATCAGGCCGAAGAGCTGCGCGCTGGTCACCGCCAGCATCACCATGCCGCCGGCGAACTGGAACAGGCTGCGCAGGCCCATCGACACCGAGCTGCCGACCACCGCCTGCACCAGGGTCGTGTCGCCGGTCAGGCGCGACAGCACCTCGCCCGTCTGCAGGGTCTCGAAGAACTGCGGCGACTGGCGCAGCACACGGGCATAGACCGCGCTGCGCAGGTCGGCGGTCACGCGCTCGCCGATCCACGACACCATGTAATAGCGCGCCGCCACCGCCGCCGCCCAGAACACCGCGAGGCCGAACAGCGCGACGAAGCGCCCGTCCAGCCCCTGGGCGCCGAACAGGCCGCCGCCGTCCGCCGCCCCGCGCACCGCATCGCCGCCCGCCGCAAACCCGCCGAAGCCGGCGTCGATCAGGTCGCGAAACGCCAGCGGCACCACCAGGATCGCCGCCGAGCCCAGGCACAGCAGCACGAAGGCGAGCGCGACCCGCGCGCGGTAGGGACGCAGGAAGGGCAGCAGGCCGCGCAGGGCGGAGAGCGGGGCAGGGGCAGCGGTGTCGCGGGGCATGGCGGGATTATTGCGCCATCCGTGCGCGGCGCGCCGGACGGCGATGCGTTCGCGCGCCGACGCGCCGCCCGCAGCACGAGAGGCACGCCGCTGGGCTATGCTTCCCACACATCGTCCGGCCCCGGAGCCCCGCATGGACACGCCCGACACGATCCACGCCTTCTGGTTCGGCCCCGCGGCCGACACCGCGGCGGAGACCGACATCATCGACCGCCAGTCGGCGCTGTGGTGGAAGAAGCAGCCCGCGGTCGATGCCGAGATCCGCGACCGCTTCACGCCGCTGGTGCGCCGCGCCGCGGTGGGCGAGCTGGACGGCTGGCTCGGCTCGGTGCGCGGGCGGCTGGCGCTGGTCCTGCTGACCGACCAGTTCCCGCGCAACATCTGGCGCGGCGAGGCCGCGGCCTTCGCCTTCGACGTACTCGCGCTGCGCTGGGCGAAGGAGGCACTGCGGCTCGGCCTGGATGGCGCCGTCCGCCCGATCGAGCGCGTGTTCCTGTACCTGCCGCTGGAGCATTCGGAAGAACTCTCCGACCAGCGCGAGGCGGTGCGCCTGTTCGACGCGCTCGCCGCAAGCGTGGAGCCGGCGGCACAGCCGGCCTTCGCCGGCTACCTCGACTACGCCCGCCGCCACCTCGAGATCGTCGAGCGCTTCGGCCGCTTTCCCCACCGCAACGCCGCGCTCGGGCGGGAGACCAGCGCAGAAGAGGCAGCCTTCCTGCGCGAGCCGGGCTCGGGATTCTGAGCGCCGCAGGCATTCCCCGGGCGGATTGTTAGAATCGCAGCACAGGCGCCGCCATCGGCGTGCCCGCTCACCGCTGGAGACCGCTGCCATGCACTGCGACGTCGCTGCCCCGTCGAACCGGAACACCCTGCGCACCTTCCTGCTGCTGCTCGGCGCCCTGCTCGTGCTCGGCCTCGCCGGCTGCGCCAGCCTGGTGCATCGCGAACCGGTGCGCATCAACGTCGTCGGCCTCGAGCCCATCCCCGGCGAGGGCATGGAGATGCGCTTCAAGGTCAAGCTGCGGGTGCAGAACCCGAACGAGACCGCGATCGACTTCGACGGCCTGGCGCTCGATCTCGACCTCAACGGCCGCCCCTTCGCGACCGGCGTCAGCGACCGCGCCGGCAGCGTGCCGCGCTTCGGCGAGACGCTGATCGAGATCCCGGTGTCGGTGTCGGCGATCGCCGTCGTGCGTCAGGCGCTCGGCGTCATCGAGGGCGAGGGCAAGGCCGAGGTGCCCTACGCGCTGCGCGGCCGGCTCGCCGGCGGCCTGCTCGGCGGCATGCGCTTCTCCGACTCGGGTACCCTGAAGCTGCCCGACCCGCTCAAGACCCCGCGCTGAAACGCAGACCTGATCCGCCTGAACAAGGAGACCCCACGATGACCCAGCCCACCGTCCACGACGCCCGCCTCCAGCTCGACAAGCGCGTCGCCACCCTCACGCTGGCGCGCGACGACCTGCGCAACGCGCTGACCGGCACCGCGCTGATCGACGACATCGTCAACGTCGCCGAATGGGTGAACCGCTGCGACGAGGTCTCGGTGCTCGTCATCACCGGCGAGGGTTCGGCCTTCTCCGCCGGCGGCAACGTCAAGGACATGGCGGCGCGCGGCGGCGACTTCGCCGGCGACGTGGCCGAGGTCGCCACCCGCTACCGCCGCGGCATTCAGCGCATCCCGCTGGCGCTGCAGGCGGTGGAGGTGCCGATCATCGCCGCAGTCAACGGCCCGGCGATCGGCGCCGGCTTCGACCTCGCCAACATGGCCGACATCCGCATCGCGTCGACCAAGGCCAAGTTCGGCGAGACCTTCCTCAATCTGGGCATCATCCCCGGCGACGGCGGCGCCTGGTTCATGCAGCGCCTGATCGGCTACCAGCAGGCCTTCGAGCTCACGCTGTCGGGCCGCATCGTCGGCGCCGAGGAGGCGAAGACCCTGGGCATCGCGCTCGAGGTGGTCGAGCCCGACCAGTTGCTGCCGCGCGCGCACGAGCTGGCCGCGCGCTTCGCCGCCCAGCCGCCCAAGGCGCTGCGCCTGACCAAGCGCCTGATGAAGATGGCGCAGCGCATGGAGCTCAAGGACTTCCTCGACCTGTGCGCCGCCTTCCAGGGCATGTGCCACAACGAGCCCGAGCACCTGGAGGCAGTGCACCGCCTGCTGGCCCGCTCCTGAACCCCAGGCCTGCACCCGCGATGAACGGCCACGCCCCCCACTTCGAGCTCGAGGAGTTCGCCGACCCGGCGGCGGCGCTCGCGCGGGTGAACGAGATCTACGAGCTCGCTGTCGACCATCTGCGGCGCGGGCTGCAGCGCTACGTCGATGGCGCCGACGTCGGCCGCCACGTGCGCGCCTGCTATCCGCTGCTGCGCGTGCGCACCGACACGGTGGCGCGCGCCGACTCGCGCCTGTCCTACGGCTTCGTCGCCGGCCCGGGCGTGTTCGAGACCACGCTGACGCGCCCGGACCTGTTCGCCGACTACTACCTCGAGCAGTTCCGCCTGCTGGTGCAGAACCACGGCGTGGCGCTGGAGGTGGGCAGCAGCGCGCAGCCGATCCCGGTGCATTTCGCCCTGCCCGAGCACGACTACCTGGAAGGCCACCTCGGCCCCGCTCGCCGCCGCCTGCTGCGCGACCACTTCGACCTGCCCGACCTCGGCGCGATGGACGACGGCATCGCCAACGGCACCTTCGAGCCGGGCCCGGGCGAGCCGCATCCGCTGGCGCTGTTCACCGCGCCGCGGGTGGATTACTCGCTGCACCGCCTGCGCCACTACACCGGCACGCGGCCGGCGCACTTCCAGAACTTCGTGCTGTTCACCAACTACCAGTTCTACATCGACGAGTTCATCCGCCTCGGCCACGAGCTGATGGCCGACACCGCTTCCGGCCACGGCTACGAGGCCTTCGTGGAGCCGGGCAACGTCCTCACCCGCCGCGCCGACCTCGCCCCGCAGGACGAGGACGCCGACGGCAACCCGCCGCCGCGCCTGCCGCAGATGCCCGCCTACCACCTGGTGCGCGGCGACCGCGGCGGCATCACGATGGTCAATATCGGCGTCGGCCCGGCCAACGCCAAGACCATCACCGACCACATCGCGGTGCTCCGCCCCCATGCGTGGATCATGCTCGGCCACTGCGCCGGGCTGCGCAACAGCCAGCACCTGGGCGACTACGTGCTCGCCCACGGCTACGTGCGCGAGGACCACGTGCTCGACGAGGAGCTGCCGCCCTGGGTGCCGATCCCGCCGCTGGCCGAGGTGCAGGTGGCGCTCGAGGCCGCGGTGGCCGAAGTCACGCAACTGTCGGGCTACGAGCTCAAGCGCCTGATGCGCACCGGCACGGTGGCCAGCACCGACAACCGCAACTGGGAGCTGCTGCCCTCGCACGGCATGTCGAGCAGCCCCGAGCGCCGCTTCAGCCAGAGCCGCGCGGTGGCGCTGGACATGGAGTCGGCCACCATCGCCGCCAACGGCTTCCGCTTCCGCGTGCCCTACGGCACCCTGCTGTGCGTCAGCGACAAGCCGCTGCACGGCGAGATCAAGCTGCCCGGCATGGCCGACAAGTTCTACCGCGAGCGCGTCGACCAGCACCTGCGCATCGGCATCCGCGCCCTCGAGCGCCTGCGCGAGCAAGGCGTCGACCGCCTGCACAGCCGCAAGCTGCGCAGCTTCGCCGAGGTGGCGTTCCAGTAGCCGTCCGCCGCACCTGCACCGCCGTCAGTAGCGCGCGCGCAGGTGCCACTCGCCCGCCACGATGTCGTTGCTCACCGAGCGCCGGGTCAGCTCGTCCACCCGCGGGTCATCGGGCGCGTATAGGCCGCATAGCCTGAGGGCACGGCGCACGTCGATCGCGGGGCCGAGGTACTCGTACACCACCCGCGCGCAGCACGGCATGCGCTCGCCACTGCCGGACACCCCGAGCTTGAGGCCGGTGAGCCGGGTGACACGGTTCTTGAACGAGGGGAACAGGATCGTCTGCGTCATCTCGAGACCGGTCAGCGTCTCGTAGTCGGTGAGGAAGATGCGGTCGGTCAGCAGGTGCGCCATGCCGCGGTAGATGCCGTGGTAGGCCTTCTCCCGCGGATGCTCGACCAGGCGCTCGGTGCGCTGGTAGTAGACCCGGCCGTCGCGCTTTTCCAGGCACACCAGGGTGCGCAGCAGCTGTCCCGGACAGGCCATCGACAGGTAGGTCTCGAAGTAGTAGCCGAGATACTTGTCCAGCCCGGCGGTGCCAATGTCCTTCAGATGCGCGAGACGGGCCGCTTCCGGCGCTTCGCTGCCGGCGGGTGCCGCCGGTCGCGGTCGCACCTGCACCAGGCGCTCGAACTGCGCGCTGGGAAGCAGGATCTCGTGCTCCTCCACGCCGAAGAACGCGCAGAAGCGGCGCAGCGTGTGCGCCGACGGCCGGTAGCGACCGCTGAGATAGCGGTTGAACTGCGGGCGGTTGATGTCCAGGCGGCGGCAGACCTCGGCCACCGAGCGGTAGTAGCTGCACAGCAGGCGCAGGTTGCGGGCGAAATCCTCGTGCATGGCGGGCTCCTCGGGTAGCGGGCTGGCCTGCTCACCAACACGGTGCTGTCCGGCGGCACACAGTGCATCTGTCGCAGTATGGCGCAGTTGCAGCGTCATTCAGCGCCGGCGGGAGCCAGAACGCCAAATTCCCCCGCCGCCCGCGCCTTGCTGAAATGCCTCCACCCCCGCCGCTCGTGCGAGGGAAAACGACAACAGCGGCCACGCGCCGCGAAGCAAGGAGACACTTCATGCCTGCCTACTCGAGTCACGTCCCGGCCCCGGCCGGATACCTGCAGCCCTCCGTCAGCGCGCCCAGCCATCTGCACCGCCGTCACGGAGGATGCCGCCATGCTTGATCTGCTCAACGACCTGCTGTGGAGCAAGGTGCTGATCGTGGTGCTGATCGGCCTCGGCCTGTGGTTCACCATCGGTTCGCGCTTCGTCCAGTTCCGCTACTTCGGCCGCATGTTCCGCATCCTCGGCGCGAACCAGGCCTTCGCCCATGACAAGCACGGCCACCTCAGCTCCTTCCAGGCGCTGATGCTGTCGGTGGCCGGGCGCGTCGGCGGCGGCAACATCGCCGGCGTCGCCGTCGCCATCACGCTGGGCGGCCCCGGCTCGATCTTCTGGATGTGGATGGTGGGCCTGATCGGCATGGCCACCAGCTATTTCGAGTGCACGCTCGCCCAGGCCTACAAGAGGGCCGAGCCCGACAGCACCTACCGCGGCGGCCCCGCGCACTACATCGCCCGCGGCATGGGGCCGCGCTGGAAGTGGCTGGCGGCGGTGTATTCGGTGCTGCTGCTGGTGACCTTCGGCTTCGGCTTCAGCGCGCTGCAGTCGTACTCGGTCGCCACCTCGATCAACGACGCCTTCGGCATTCCGGTCGGCGCCACCGGCATCGTCCTCGCCCTGGTCGTCAGCGCGATCATCTTCGGCGGCGTCAAGCGCATCGCCAAGGCCTCCGAGGTGCTGGTGCCGGTGATGGCGGTGGGCTACATCGCGATCGCGCTAGTGGTGATGGTGCTCAACATCGGCGAGCTGCCGGGCGTGCTGGCGCTGATCTTCAAGAGCGCCTTCGGCCTCGAGCCGGCGATCGGCGGCGGCATCGGTGCGGCGATCGTGATGGGCGTCAAGCGCGGCCTGTTCTCCAACGAGGCCGGCCTGGGCAGCGCGCCCAACGTCGCCGCGGTGGCCTACGTCCGCCATCCGGCCAGCCAGGGCATCGTGCAGGCCTTCTCGGTGTTCATCGACACCCTGATCGTGTGCTCCTGCACCGCCTTCATCGTGCTGCTGGGCGACGTCTACCAGCCCGGGATGAGCACGCAGATCGGCGGCGTGGCGCTCACCCAGGCCTCGCTGGCCGGCCTGGTGGGCGAATGGGGCCGGGTGTTCGTCAGCATCGCGCTGATGCTGTTCGGCTTCACCACCATCATCTACAACTACTACCTCGGCGAGAACAGCCTGAGCTGGTTCAGCGCCAACAACCGCGGGCTGGTCGTGCTCTACCGCGCCGCGGTGATCGGGCTCTGCGGCTGGGGCGCCACCACCGACCTCGGCACCGTGTTCGCGTTTGCCGACGTGACCATGGGCTTGCTCGCGCTCGCCAACCTGCTCGCCCTTGCCGCGCTGTTCAAGCCCGGGCTGCGCCTGATGCGCGACTACGACGCGCAGATCGAGGCCGGCGTCGCCGAGCCGGTGTTCGACGCCAAGCGCTTCGCCGACCTCAACATCGACGCCGAGGCCTGGCGCCTGGAGGAGGAGGATCGCGTGGCGATCGAGTCCGCCGCCGCCACCCCCACCGCCACCCCTATTCCGGCCAAGGCCTGATCCCGCCGATCTCCCCCATCGACCCGATCCGGCTGGCGCACGCGGCGCCAGCCGCCCCGTCACAGGAAAACCTCCGCATGAACACCCGCATCGAACACGACCTGCTCGGCGACATGGCACTGCCCGCCGACACCTGGTACGGCATCCAGACCCAGCGCGCGGTCGACAACTTCGCCATCACCGGCGTGCCGATCAGCCATTTCCCCGCCCTGGTGAACGCGCTGGCGATGGTCAAGGCCGCCGCCGCACGCGCCAACCGCGACCTCGGCCTGCTCCCGGCGCACAAGGCCGAGGCCATCCTCGCCGCCTGCGCGGACATCATCGGCGGCCGCCTGCACGAGGCCTTCGTCGTCGACCTGATCCAGGGCGGCGCCGGCACCTCCACCAACATGAACGCCAACGAGGTGATCGCCAACCTTGCGCTCGAGAAGCTTGGCCAGCCCAGGGGCGCCTACGCGCACCTGCACCCCAACGACGACGTGAACATGTCGCAGTCGACCAACGACGCCTACCCGACCGCGGTCTGCGTCGGCCTGCAGTTCGCCGTCGAGCCGCTGGTCGAGGCCATCGCCAGCCTCAAGCGCGCGCTCGAGGCCAAGGGCCGCGAGTTCGCCGACGTGATCAAGATGGGCCGCACCCAGCTGCAGGACGCAGTGCCGATGACGCTGGGCCTGGAGTTCGAGGCCTTCGCGGTGAACCTGGGCGAGGACATCGACCGCCTCAACGAGGTCTGCGCCCTGCTGTGCGAGGTCAACCTCGGCGGCACCGCGATCGGCACCGGCATCAACACCCACCCCGACTACGCCGCACTCGCCGTGCGCCATCTTGCCGCGATCTCGGGCAAGCCGATCGTGCCCGCGGCCAACCTGATCGAGGCGACCTCGGACATGGGCGCCTTCGTGCTGTTCTCCGGCGTGCTCAAGCGCTTCGCGGTCAAGCTCTCCAAGCTCGCCAACGACCTTCGCCTGCTCTCCAGCGGGCCGCGCACAGGCTTCGGCGAGATCCACCTGCCGCCGATGCAGCCGGGCTCGTCGATCATGCCGGGCAAGGTCAATCCGGTGATCCCGGAGGCGGTGAACCAGACCGCCTACCAGGTGATCGGCAACGATCTCGCGGTGACGATGGCGGCCGAGGCCGGCCAGCTCCAGCTCAACGCCATGGAGCCCCTGATCGTCTACAACCTGCTGTCCTCGGTGCGCATGCTCGACGCTGCCTGCCGCATGCTCGAGGAGCGCTGCATCCGCGGCATCCGCGCCGATCGCGAGCAGTGCCGCCGCCACGTCGAGCACAGCATCGGCGTGATCACCGCGCTGGTGCCGCACATCGGCTACGCCAACGCCTCGCGCATCGCCGCCCAGGCGCTGCACAGCGGCGATACCGTGCGCACGCTGGTGCTGGGCGAGGGGCTCCTGCGCGAGGCCGAACTCGATGCGCTGCTGAGCCCGCAGTCGATGCTCGCCCCGCAGCGGCGCGCGGCATGAGCGGGCGCGTCCTGGTGCTGCACACCGGCGGCACCATCGGCATGGAGCGCGGCACGGACGGCTATCGTCCGATGCCGGGCTTCGGCGCCGTGCTGCGGCGCCACCTCGATGGCGTGTGCTGGCTGCCAGCCTTCGACCTCGTCGAACTGCCGCAGCCGATCGACAGCGCCAACCTGCAACCGGCGCAGTGGACGGCGATTGCCGCCGAGCTCGTCGCGCGCTGGAACGACTACCGCGGCTTCGTCGTGCTGCATGGCACCGACACCATGGCGTGGACGGCGTCGGCGCTGTCCTTCATGCTGCGCGGCGCCGACCGCCCCGTGATCCTCACCGGCGCGCAGATTCCGCTGGTCGAGCCGCGCAGCGACGCACTCGCCAACGTGCGGACGGCCTTGCTGCTCGCCGGCAGCCTGAAGTGCGGCGAAGTCGGCATCTTCTTCGGTCGCCGGCTGCTGCGCGGCAACCGCAGCACCAAGTTCAGCAGCACCGCGCTCGACGCCTTCGCTTCGCCCAACGCGGCGGCGCTGGCCGAGGTGGGCATCGACGTCCGCGTTGCTGCGCACGACCCGCTGCCCGCGGGCGCGCGCGACTTCCAGCTCCCGCAAATTGATTCACGCGCGGTGGCCGTGCTGACGGTGCATCCGGGCCTGTCCGCGCGCCAGGTCGACGCGCTGACGGACGACCCCGCGCTGCGCGGCCTCGTGCTGTGCAGCTACGGCGCCGGCAACCTGCCCGATGCCACCCCGGGCCTGCTCGATGCGCTGGCGCGCGCGGTGGCACGCGGGGTGGTGGTGGTGAACCGGACCCAGTGCGCGCACGGTCCGGTGGTGCAGGGCGCCTACGCCACCGCGGCGGCGCTCAACCGCATCGGCGTCGTTGCCGCCGCCGACATGACGCTCGAGGCGGCCTTCGCCAAGCTGCACGTGCTGCTCGCCCTCCACCCCGACCCGGCCCTGGTGCGCGCGCGTTTCGGCACGGCCTTGTGCGGCGAGCTGTCCTGAGCGGAGCGCCACAGCGCCGCGCGTCGGACCCGCCGTCCGGCGCGCAGATCGTTACGCTCACGTAGAATGGGCGCCCCAGCCCCCGCGCAAGATTCACGGTGGTGCGGGCACCGCGTCCGCCCCCAGCCTGTGAGGCGTCGCAGCGCCGGGCACGCCGTCCCTCATCATGGCAGACACGTCGCCACGCGTCCTGTCGGTGATTCCGCCGATGACGCAGCTCAACACGCCTTACCCCTCCACCGCCTATCTCACCGGCTTCCTGCGCTCGCGCGGCGTCGACGCGGTGCAGGAAGACCTGGCGCTCAAGCTGGTGCTGCGCCTGCTGTCGCCGGCCGGGCTGGACGACATCCGCGCCTGCGCCGAGGCGCTGCCGAAGAAGCAGCGCACGCCGCTGGTGCAGGGCTTCATCGACCACTTCGCGCGCTATCGCTACACCATCGGGCCGACGATCGCCTTCCTGCAGGGCCGCGACCCGACCATCGCCCACCGCATCGCCAGCCGGACCTTCCTACCCGAGGGCCCGCGCTTCGACACGCTCGACGCCTACGTCGACCCCGATGACCCCGAGGGCGGCGACCCGCTCGCCTGGGCCTTCGGCGCGCTCGGGCTGGCCGACCGCGCACGCCACCTCGCCACGCTGTACCTCAACGAGCTCGCCGACATCCTGCGCGACGCGGTCGATGCCCGCTTCGAGTTCGTGCGCTACGCCGAGACGCTGGCGATGAGCCAGCCCACCTTCGAACCGCTCGCCGCCGCGCTCGCCGCCCCGCCGACGCTGGTCGATGAGTATTTGAAAGACCTGACCCTCGAAGCCGTCTCCCGCCACCGGCCGCAACTGGTCCTCGTCTCGACCCCCTTCCCCGGCTCGGTCTACGGCGCCTTCCGCATCGCGCAGGCGATCAAGGCCGCGCACCCCGAGATCGTCACCGTGCTCGGCGGCGGCTTCGTCAACACCGAGCTGCGCGAACTCGCCGAGCCGCGGGTGTTCGACCATTTCGACTACGTCACCCTGGACGACGGCGAGCGCCCGCTGCTGGCGCTGCTCGAGCACCTGCAGGGCCGGCGCGGCAAGTCGCGCCTGGTGCGCAGCTTCGTGCGCGATGCGGATACGGGCCAGGTGCGCTACATCAACCTCGCCGAGCCCGACGTGCCCTTCGCCGAGGTCGGCACCCCGACCTGGGACGGCCTGCCGCTGGACGCTTACCTGTCGGTGCTCGACATGCTCAACCCGATGCACCGCCTGTGGTCGGACGGGCGCTGGAACAAGCTCACCGTGGCCCACGGCTGCTACTGGAAGAAGTGCAGCTTCTGCGACGTCAGCCTCGACTACATCGGCCGCTACGACGGCGCCGCCGCCAGCCTGCTGGTCGATCGCATCGAGGCCATCATCGCCGAGACCGGGCAGACCGGCTTCCACTTCGTCGACGAGGCCGCGCCGCCCAAGGCCTTGCGCGCGCTCGCCGAGGAGCTGCTGCGACGCGGCGTGGCGATCTCGTGGTGGGGCAACATCCGCTTCGAGAAATCCTTCACCCCCGAGCTGTGCCAGCTGCTCGCCGACAGCGGCTGCATCGCGGTCTCCGGCGGGCTGGAGGTGGCCTCCGACCGCCTCCTGAAGCTGATGAAGAAGGGCGTTTCGGTGGAGCAGGTGGCGCGAGTCACCCACGCCTTCACCGCGGCCGGCGTGCTGGTCCATGCCTACCTGATGTACGGCTTCCCGACCCAGACCGTGCACGACACCGTAGATGCGCTGGAATACGTGCGCCAGCTGTTCGAGGCCGGCTGCATCCAGTCGGGCTTCTTCCACCGCTTCGCCTGTACCGTGCATTCGCCGGTGGGCAAGCACCCGGAAGAGTTCGGCGTCACCCTGAAGCCGCTGCCGGAGATCACGTTCGCGAAGAACGACGTCGGCTTCATCGACCCCACGGGCGTCGACCACGACCGCCTCGGCCGTGCGCTCAACAAGGCGCTGTACAACTACATGCACGGCATCGGCCTCGATACCGACGTGCGCGCCTGGTTCGAGGACAAGGTGCCGCGCCCGCGCGTGGCGAGGCACTTCATCGCCCGCGCGCTGGCGGGCTGAGCGTCCCGGCGCGCCGCATCGCCATCGGCCACGGCGGGCCGGCGCCGATACTTGGCCCGCAACCGCGAATTTGTCACACCCGGCGCGCTTCGTAACTTTTGACGCGGTCAACCTTGTGCAAGCATCGGCCCGGTGTCTCCGGCATCCGGCCGGACATGACATGCGGCAGCTCACGGGGCGACATCGATGGTTCGCGTTTTTCTGGTCAGCAATTTCCGCCTGATGCTCCACGGCATCGAGGCCATGCTCGCCCAGCATCCGCAGCGCTTCATGCTGGTCGGGACCGCGCAGGGTTTCGACGCGCTGCCGCAGGTGGTGAGCCAGGCCCACGCCGACCTCGTCCTGCTCGACATCGACTTCGCGCCCGACCAGGTGCTGGCCGCGGTCGAAGCCCTGCATGCCCACGCCCGCCAGGTCCCGGTGCTGCTGCTCACCCGCCTCGCCGACCGCGCGCTGCAGGACCGGGCGGTGCTCGCCGGCGCACGCGGCGTCATCGGCAGCGACGTCGCCCCCGAGCTCTTCCTCACGGCGCTGGAGAAGGTGCGCGCCGGGCAGATCTGGCTCGACCGCGAAGCCACCGGGCGCATCTTCGTCGCCTTCTCGCGCCAGAGCGCCGGCGCCCACGGCGACCCGATCGCCGAACGTCTGGCCGAACTCACCGAGCGCGAGCAGGACATCCTCATCTGCGTGCTGCGCCATAGCGCCGAGCCCGGCAAGGCGATCGCGCGCCGGCTGCACATCAGCGAAAGCACGCTGCGCAACCACCTCACCTCGATCTACGACAAATTCGGCGTCACCGGCCGCAACGGCCTGCTCGCCTACGCCTTCGAGCACCGCCTGAGCGACCGCCTGGAGCACGCCTCCAGCATGCAGCGCCACCGCGACCGCCTCGCCGGCGGCATCCCGCTGCCGGGCTGAGCCCTCGCACGACGCAGGCCTGAAGGCCTGCGCGCGCACGCCCGCAGCACCCCTCCAGCGCAGCCCCGCCGCGGCCGACCCACGTCGGCCGCGCGCCCGTCCACGTCCCCTCTGCAAAGGTTTCCCGCAGGCAGGAGAAACCTCCTGCCTGCCACAGGAGGAAGCCGCCGTTTCTCCCGTTCCCCGGCGGGACATCCGTGGGGGCGAGATCGGGAGTCTCCGCCGATGCCGCGGCAGGCGCGGATCAGCACACTGCCATCCCATGAACACGCGATCCGAGCCCTTCTGCAAACGCGCACACGAACGGGTCCGCGTCACCTGGCCGGTGAGGCTGGGCACGCTGCGGGGCTGGACGCGGGACGTAAGCGCCGATGGCATCTGCTTCGAACTCGACGGCGAGGTCGGTGCGCACGGAGACATCAGCTTCGAAGTGGAGCTCGACTCCACGCTCGGTCACATGAAGCTGCAGTGCTGCGGGCGGATCGTGAGGCTCGTCCGCGGTTCCGGACGCACCGGCATCGCAGTGCGGATGACCGACGCACAACTGGCATCAACACCGCAGGCATCTTTTTCGACACGGCCGACACACGGCCACTCCTCCTGAAAACCACGACCGAAAGGACGAATGATGAGCACCTACACCTGGCAATTCGGCTCCGATGCGAGCGGACTCGCGTTCACCGTCGTCTATGACACCGCCACGGAAAGCTTCACCGTGAACGGCCTGACGGGTTCCTTCGACCTGAACGCCCTCTGGTTCTCGGACGGCAACACCACGTCCGACGGCTACACGCTGGTCAAGGCCGACAACAGCCTGAACATGAACGGCACGAACACCGTCTGGGACGACGAGGGCGATGCCAGCACCGCGAAGATCGTCTGGGACGACTACGGCAAGGTGTCGAGCACCGGCCTGGGAAGTGAAGGTGAGCAGAAGGAAAGCTACGTCACCGCAGGCGAGAGCCTGGTTCTGACGCTCGCCGACCTCGGCCTCACCAGCTTCGATCCCGAGACCTTCGGCACCCTCGGTGTGCGCGCCACCAGCGTTAACGGCAGTGACAGCATCAAGTGGGTGGACAACGAGGCCGTGTTCGACGCCGGACTGCCGCCCTGGGGCGAGACTCCCTATGTGATCGCTGCTCCGACGAGCGGGGAAGCAGGCGAGGATGGCACCAACGGGACGGCCGGTGAAGACGGCACCGCGGGGTTGGACGGCGGGGACGCGACGGAGGCTGGTGCAGATGGTGCGGACGGCAAGGACGGTGCTAATGCCTATACCGTTCAAGGGAACAATCGCGTTGCCGCCACCGCAGGTGAGGACGGCGCCAACGGCGGCAAGGGCAGCGACGGGGCCGTTGGAGGATCCGGCGAGCGCGGTGACGACGGCACCGGGGGCACCGATGGCAGCGACGGCGGCGCCGCGCTGACGATCGACCAGGCGGCGGGCTACAGCGCCATCCTCATCGACGCCAGCGCAGAATCCGTCACCATCCTGGGTGGCACGGGCGGCGCCGGCGGCGACGGCGGGAGCGGCGGCGACGGGGGCGAAGGCGGCGATGGCGGCGACGCCAGCGATGGCGGCGATGGCGGTGACGGCGGCGACGGCGGCGACGGCATCAATGCCGGCGGTACGACCTACCAGAGCGGCGCAGCAGGCGGCGACGGCGGTGACGGCGGCGACGGCGGTACGGGTGCGGCGGGCGGTGACGGCGGCGATGGCGGCAATGGCGGCAACGGCGGCAACGGCGGTGACGGCGGGGTCGCAATCGACAATGGCGCGGTGAACAAGGTGTTCATCATCGGCAGCAACGACGTGACCATCCTCGGCGGCGCCGGAGGGGAAGGCGGTGTCGGCGGCACGGCGGGTTCGGGTGGCGCAGGCGGTACCGGCGGAACCAGCGGCGAGGGAGGCCTCGGCGGCGTGGGCGGCGACGGTGGCGATGGGCTAGGCAGTGGTTCTGACGGCACCGACGGCACCAGCGGCGCGGGTGGCGACAGCCCCGACGACGGCACGCAAGGCGCAGCCGGCGCCAACGGCAGCGCGGGACAGGACGGCACCGACGGTACCGACGGCACAGGCTTCTCAGCCAGCGTCATGGTCGATGCGACCGGCCTCAGCGGCAAGCTGACCATCTCCGGCTCGAACGAAGATGACACGATGACCATGGGCAGCGGCGGCTCGGAGATCCACGCCACCCAGGGCAGCGACACCTACACGTTGGGCAGCGGTGTCGATGTGCTGCGCTACACCAGCCTGGAGCAGTCCGACGGCAGCCTTGCGACCGACAAGGTGCTCGGCTTCACCGTCGGCACCGACAAGCTGGACGTGTCGGCGCTGATCTCCGATGCCGGGAGCTTCAGCTGGTCGGCCTCGGAGGACAGCGTGGCGTTCGACTTCAACGGCGACGCCAGTGCGGACCTGGTGATCGATCTGGTCGGCGCAAGCGGCCTGACGGAGGCCGATCTGATCCTCGCCTGATCGGCTGCCTCCAGCGATAGAAGCCCCCTGGTCCGTGCCAGGGGGCTTCTTGCTTCCGGGCCCTGCATCCGCGCTCGCGTTCGAGCGCCTTCGGGCCCAGCGCTGGCATGGACTCCCCTGCGGGCATGCGCGGGCGAATGAGGCCGACCGTGATAAAGCGGACAGAATCCCCGCGACCCGAGCCGATATAGTCGTTGCGCCATGCAAAGCCACGACCACAATCCCTTGCGCGCGACCATCGCCGCCTTCCGCGGCGTGTTCCTCGCCGTCGGCAGCTTCAGCTTCGTCATCAACCTGCTGATGCTGATGCCCACCCTGTACATGCTGCAGGTCTACGACCGCGTGCTGTCCAGCCGCAACGAATTCACCCTGCTGATGCTGACCCTGATCATGGTCGGGGTGTATGCGCTGGAGGCGGCGCTGGAGTGGGTGCGCTCGCGGGTGCTGGTGCGCGCCAGCTCGGCGCTGGACCTGCGCCTGGGCGGGCAGGTGTTCGACGCCTCCTTCCGGCGCTACCTCGGCAGCCGCAGCGGCAACCCCGGGCAGGCGCTGGGCGATCTGACCAACCTGCGCCAGTTCCTCACCGGCAAGGGCCTGCTCGCCTTCTTCGACGCACCGTGGGCGCCGATCTACCTACTGGTGATCTTCCTGCTCAGCCCCTGGCTGGGCCTGTTCGGGCTGGTGGCGGCGGCGCTGCTGGTGGCGCTGGCGTGGGCCAACGAGAAGCTCACTGCCGCGCCGCTGGGCGAGGCCAACCGGCTGGCCACCGCCGCCGCCAACGATGCCGGCAGCAAGCTGCGCAACGCCGAGGTGATCGAGGCCATGGGCATGCTCGGCAGCCTGCGCGGGCGCTGGCAGGCGCGCCAGGCCGGGGTGCTGCGCCTGCAGGCCAAGGCCAGCGAGCGCGCCGCCTGGGTCGGCGCCGCCAGCCGCTTCACCCGCCTGCTCGCGCAGTCCGGCATCCTCGGCCTGGGCGCGCTGCTGGTGCTGGACAACCAGCTCACCGCCGGCGGCATGATCGCCGGCTCCATCCTGCTCGGACGCGCGCTGGCGCCGGTGGACCTGGCAATCGGCACCTGGCGCAGCACGGTGTCGGCGCGCGGCGCCCATGCCCGCCTGGCCGAGCTGCTGGCCAGCGCACCGGCCGAGCGCGAGCGCACCGCGCTGCCGCGCCCACAGGGCTTCGTGCTCGCCGACAACCTGGTGCTGGCCGCGCCCGGGAGCCGCAACCCGGTGGTCAAGGGCGTCAGCTTCGGCGCCAAGCCGGGCATGCTGGTGGCGGTGATCGGCCCCAGCGCCTCGGGCAAGTCCAGCCTGGCACGCGGCCTGGTCGGCGTGTGGCCGCCGCTCGCCGGCAGCCTGCGCCTGGACAACGCCGAACTCGCGAAGTGGGACAAGGAGGAGCTCGGCCCCTGGCTCGGCTACCTGCCGCAGGACGTCGAGCTGTTCGAGGGCACGGTGGCGGAGAACATCGCCCGCTTCGGCGCGCGCGACGACGCCCGCATCGTCGAGGCCGCGCGCCGCGCCGGGGTGCACGACATGATCCTGCACCTGCCCGAGGGCTACGACACCCCGATCGGCGAAGGCGGCCTGGCGCTGTCGGGCGGCCAGCGCCAGCGCATCGGCCTGGCACGCGCGCTGTACGGTTCGCCCGCGCTGGTGGTGCTCGACGAGCCCAACGCCAACCTCGACGAGGCCGGCGACGCCGCGCTGCTGGCCGCGCTGCAGGACCTCAGGCGCGCGCGCAGCACGGTGTTCGTGATGACCCACCGCCTCAACCTGCTCGCCATCGCCGACGCGGTGATGATCCTCGCCGACGGCGCGATCAAGGCCTACGGCCCGCGCGACGCGATCTTCAAGTCCATGCCGGCGCTGGCACGCGCCGCGGGCGCCGGACCCCAGGCGCGGATCGAGGAGGAGGCCGCGGCATGAGCAGCAACTTCCCGCACCCCGTGAATGCCGCCCCCGGCCCGGCGCCGACGAAGGCGCATCCGCTGGCCGGCGTGCTCGAACTGCATGGCGGCGAGACCGTGCAGTTTCCCGACACCGACTACCGCAGCGTGATCCGCCTCGGGCTGGGGATCCTCGCCCTCGGCTTCGGCGGCTTCCTGCTGTGGGCGACGCTGGCGCCGCTGGACGAGGGCATCCCGGCCGCCGGCGTGGTGATGGTGGAATCGAACCGCAAGCGCATCGACCACCCCAGCGGCGGCGTGGTCGAGCGCATCTTGGTGCGCGACGGCCAGGTGGTGCAGGCCGGCGAGGACCTGCTGATCCTCAACGAGACCCAGGCGCGCTCGGCGCTCAACGCCACGCTCAGCCAGAGGCACACCGCGCTCGCCATGCGCGCCCGCCTGGATGCCGAACGCGACGGCGCCGCGGCGATCCGCTTCCCGCCCGAGCTCGCCGCGGCCGCCACCGACGATCCGGCGGTGGTGCAGCTGATGCGCATGCAGCAGGACCTGTTCGCCTCGCGCCGCAGCGCGCTCGAAGGCGAGCAGCGCATCGTGCGCGAATCGGTGCGCGGCCTGGAGAGCCAGCTCGCCAGCCTCGGCAGCCTGCGCCGCGGGCGCGAGAAGCAGGTGGCGCTGTTCGAGGAGCAGCTCGCCTCCTACCGCAAGCTCAACGACCAGGGCTTCGTGTCGCGCAACCATCTGGTCGACATCGAGCGCCAGCTCGCCGAGGTGCAGAGCCGGCAGAGCGAGGACCTGTCCAACATCGCCGCCACCAATGCGCGCCTGTCGGAGTTCCGCATGCGCGACGCCCAGCTCGAGATCGAATTCCGCCGCAACGTCGAGACCCAGCTCGCCGAGGTGCAGCGCGAGGTGGCGGTGCTCGGTGAACGCCTGGCAGCGCAGCGCGACACCGTCGACCGCCTGGCGTTGAAGGCGCCGGTCAGCGGCGTGGTGGTGGATCTGGCGGTGCACACCGTCGGCGGCGTGATCAAGCCCGGCGACCGCATCCTGGACGTGGTGCCGCAGGCCGACGAGCTCGTGGTCGAGGCGCGCGTGCAGCCCCAGCACATCGACCGCCTGCACGCCGGTCTGCACGCCGACGTGCATTTCGACGCCTACGCCAGCCGCGTCGAGCGCCCGGTGGTCCGGGGCACGGTGGACGTGGTGTCGGCGGACGTGATCGTGGATCAGCGCAGCGGCGAGGGCCACTACACCATGCGGGTGCGGGTACCGCCGGAGGAGAAGGCACGCCTGGGCGACCTGCGCCTGCAGCCGGGGATGCAGACCACGGTGATGGTGAAGACCGGGGAGCGCTCGCTGATGGTGTATCTGCTGCGGCCCCTGCTGCGCCGCTTCACCACCGCGCTGAGCGAATGACGAGCCCGCAAAAAGGCCCGCACGGTGGCGGGCCTGCTGCAGCGGTGTTGGGCTCGCTTACTTCAGCGCGGCGAGCGCGGCCGCGTAGTCCGGCTCTTCCTTGATCTCGGGCACCAGCTGCGAGTAGGCGACCTTGTCGTTGGCGTCGATGACGACGACCGCGCGCGCGGTGATGCCGGCGAGCGGGCCGGAGGTGATCGCCACGCCGTAGGCTTCGCCGAACTGCGGATTGCGGAAGGTCGACAGCGTCTTCACGTTCTGCAGGCCTTCGGTCTCGCAGAAGCGCTTGGCGGCGAAGGGCAGGTCAGCCGACACGACCAGCACCACGGTGTCGGCGAGCTTGCCGGCTTCCTCGTTGAACTTGCGGGTCGAGGTGGCGCACACCGGGGTGTCCAGGCTGGGGACGATGTTCAGCACCTTGCGCTTGCCGGCGAAGGCGTCGAGGCCGACGTCCGCCAGGTCGGCACCGGTCAGCTTGAACGCGGGCGCGGCATCGCCGGCCTGCGGGAAACGGCCCGCCACGTCGATCGGGTTGCCGCCGAGGGTCACTTTGCTCATGGTGTTCTCCTGTGGGTGAGGGTGATGCCGGCTTGTTCGTCGGGCGCCGGCTGGTCCGCCCGCTAGCCTACACCAAGCCGATGACGGCTGGCGCCACCGCCGCGGCCGATCGCGCACCGAGGACGAGGGCTCATCCTCACGCAGACGACCGCGCCGGCCTGATCTATCTTGAAGACGAGGCCGCAACCCGATGGAGCGTCGCGATGGAACCGGTGGATCTCTTCTACAGCTACGCGCACGAGGACGAGAAGCTGCGCGACGAGCTCGACGGCCATCTCGCGCTGCTCCGACGCAAGGGCGTGATCCGCCCCTGGCATGACCGCGGCATCGTCCCGGGGCAGCAGTGGGACGAGGCGATCGACGCGCAACTCACGAGCGCAGATCTGATCCTGCTGCTGGTGAGCATGGACTTCCTCAACTCCGACTACATCTGGGGCAAGGAACTCGGAACCGCGATCGCGCGCGCGGAGCGCGGCGAAGCGAGCGTGGTGCCGGTACTGCTGCGCGCGGTCGACATCGAGGGCGCACCCTTCGCGAAGTTTCAGGGCCTGCCCACCGACCTGCGTCCGGTCACCTCCTGGCCCAACCGCGACGAGGCATGGACCGATGTCGCCAAGGGCATCCGGCGCACGGTCGAGGCCATCCAGAAGGGCTGGGCGAGCGCGCCGCCCAGCACACCGGCGAACGCGCCTGCGCCCCCGTCGGCGCCCGGCCCGAGCGACTTCGCGACGGCAACCGCGACGGCCGCGGCACCGCCCGACGCGGCCACCGCAAGCGCCGGCGCCGCGCGCAGCATCCGCGGCGTGCAGCTCGATTCAGTGCAGGAAGCGCGCACCGACGCCCTCGTCCAGCGCATGTGCGCCGGCTTCGCCAATGCGCTTTCGGTCGCGGCGCGCATGCGCGGCGTCCCCGACATCGACAGCGCCGAAGCTCACGACATGGCCGCCGCGCTGATCGACATGCCCGAACAGAAGCGGGTGCTGTGGGTGGACGACAAGCCCGAGGGCAACCGCCACGAGGTCGCCGCGCTGGCGAAGCTGCAGATCGAGGTGGTCTCCGTGCACAGCACCGAGGAAGCGCTCACGCGCCTGGATACGGACGAGGAGGGCTTCGATCTGGTGTTGTCGGACTGGGACCGTCCGGAAGCGCTGGACGGAGCGGCGAGCGCCGGGCTGAAGCTGCTGCGCGCGCTGGCAATGCGCCCGCGCCGGCTCCCGGTGATCTTCTATCACGGCGAGTTCGACGCCGATCGACGCACGGCGCGGCGGGACACCCTGCTGCGCGCCGGCGCCTTCGGCGAGGCGGTCACCCCGGGCGAACTGCTCGCCCTGGTCAGGACCGCGCTGCAATCCGCATGAACCGGAACCTCCGCGCCGCCGGCTGCGGAGCGGAGGGGTTCAGCGCATGGCGCGCAGGCGGGCGATGCGCTCCTGCGTCGACGGGTGGGTGGAGAACAGCCCGCGCAGGCCGCCGCCGGAGAGCGGATTCATGATCATCATCTGCGCCGTCTCGGGATGCTGCTCGGCCGTGTGCATCGGGATGCCGCGGGCGTAGGCGTCGATCTTGGCGAGCGCGCTGGCGAGCGCCTCGGGATCGCCGGAGATCTCCGCGCCGCCGCGGTCGGCGCCGAACTCGCGGGTGCGGCTGATGGCCATCTGGATGACCATGCCGGCGAGCGGGGCGAGGATCATCATCGCGATCGACACGACCGGGTTGGGACGGTCCTCGCCGTCGCGGCCGCCGAAGAACATGCCGAAGTTGGCCAGCATCGAGATCGCGCCGGCGATGGTGGCGGAGATGGTCGAGATCAGGATGTCGCGGTTCTTCACGTGCGCGAGCTCGTGCGCCATCACGCCGCGCAGCTCGCGCTCGGAGAGCATGCGCATGATGCCGGTGGTGGCGGCGACCGCGGCGTTCTCCGGGTTGCGGCCGGTGGCGAAGGCGTTGGGCTGAGCCTCGTCGATGATGTAGACCTTGGGCATCGGCAGCTCGGCGCGCTGCGCGAGCTCACGCACCATGTTGTACAGATAGGGCGAGGACGCGGCATCGACCTCGCGCGCCTTGTACATCTTCAGCACCATCTTGTCCGAGAACCAGTAGGCCCAGAAATTCATCGCCCCGCCCATGACGAGCGCGATCAGCATGCCCTGCTGGCCGCCGATGGCGGCGCCCATCGCGCCGAAAAGGGCGACGATGCCGGCCATCAGGATGGTGGTCTTGATCCAGTTTCCGAACATTGCGGGATCCTTCCTGCAAGAGATTGACTCGTCGACTCAGTTTGGGCCGCGTGCGCTGATGTTCAAGCCGCAGCAGGCGCCGTGAAGCGTTCGCCGACAGAGACCGGGAATCCGCGCAGGAATTCCCCGGCGGGCAGGCGCTTGCTGCCGGGGCGTTGTAACACCGTGCATCGCAGCGCGTCGCGGCCGCAGGCGATGGTGATGCCGCCCTCGCCTTCCTCGTCGACCGCGAGCACCGTGCCGGGCTCGCCCGCGCCGGGCACGACCTTGCCCGACCAGCATTTCACCACCGTGTCGCGCAGGCTGGAGGCGGCGCCGGGGAAGGGGTCGAAGGCGCGCATGGCACGCTCGATGTCGGCCGCCGGGCGCGTCCAGTCGATGCTGGCCTCGGCACGTCCGATCTTGGCGGCATAGGTCACGCCCTCGGCCGGCTGCGGGGTGGCGACGAGCTCGCCGCGCTGCAGCGCGGCCAGGGCCTCGACGATGCATTCGCCGCCCAGGGCCGCCAGGCGGTCGTGCAGGCTGGCGGTGGTGTCGGCGGGCAGGATCGGCGTGGCGCGCTTGAGCAGCATGGCGCCGGTGTCCAGGCCTTCGTCCATCTGCATGATGGTGATGCCGGTCTCGGCATCGCCGGCCTCGATCGCGCGGTGGATCGGCGCCGCACCGCGCCAGCGCGGCAGCAGCGAGGCGTGGATGTTGAGGCAGCCCAGGCGCGGCAGCTCTAGCACCGCCGTGGGCAGGATCAGGCCGTAGGCGGCCACCACCAGCAGGTCGGGCGCGCACGCGGCGAGGCGCGCACGCTGCTCCTCGGTGCGCAGCTTCTCGGGCTGGTCGACCTCGATGCCGCGCTCGAGCGCGAGCTTCTTCACCGCGCTCGGGGTCAGCTTCATGCCGCGGCCGGCGGGGCGGTCGGGCTGGGTCAGCACCAGCGGCACCTCGTGGCCGGCGGCGAGGATGGCCTCGAGCGCGCGGGCGGCGAACTCCGGGGTGCCGGCGAAGGCGACGCGCAGGCCGCCGGTCTCGGGGGCAGTGGCGGCCATCACGCGGTGATGCGCGCTTTCTTGGCCAGCTTGCTCTTGATGCGGCCGAGCTTGAGCTGCGACAGGTACTCGACGAAGACCTTGCCGTCGAGGTGATCGATCTCGTGCTGAACGCATACCGCGAGCAGGCCATCG
This sequence comes from Rhodocyclaceae bacterium, assembly GCA_029982755.1. Classification (GTDB taxonomy): domain Bacteria; phylum Pseudomonadota; class Gammaproteobacteria; order Burkholderiales; family Rhodocyclaceae; genus Thauera. The sequence goes on along the minus strand of JARRBR010000018.1, from coordinate 8,397 downwards.
GCCGCGAACTCGCGGGTCTCGCCTTTTTCGTTCAGGGCGCGAACTTTCACACGCTCGGCACGGGTCACCTTCTCGTAAATTCCGGGTACGGAAAGGCAGCCTTCCTCGCACACCTGCTCGCCGTCGCGTTCGAGGATCTCGGGGTTGATCAGCGCCATCAGGCCGGACTTGTCCTCGCTGATGTCGATGACGACCACGCGCTTGTGCACGTTGACCTGGGTGGCGGCCAGCCCGATGCCGGGCGCCTCGTACATGGTCTCGGCCATGTCCTTCACGAGCTGGCGGATTTCGTCATTCACCTCGACGACCGGCGTGGCGACCGTGTGCAGGCGGGGATCGGGGTAGCGGAGAATGGGTAGGAGAGCCATGAATGCCTTGCTGCGTTAAGCCTTTAAGGGCAGAATTTCAAGCGGTTTCACATGCATGCGCATGTACTACGATGGGATGTCGGAGCGTGCTGCGGCGGCAGTTCTCGCCGGCTTCGACCCCGACCAGCCCGCGGCGTTCCGGGATGATCCCGGCCTGCTCCGCCACGACCGGAAGCAATCAATGATTCGAATTATATTCCCTCTGCTGGTCGGCTTCGCCACGCTGCTCGGCGCCAGCGCCCACGCGCAATCCGGCGTCCGCCTCGCCGACAACGCGCCCGACAGCTACACCGTGGTGCGCGGCGATACCCTGTGGGACATCTCCGGCCGCTTCCTGCAGGAGCCCTGGCGCTGGCCCGAAGTCTGGCGCCTGAACCGCGACCAGATCCGCAACCCGCACCTGATCTATCCCGGCCAGGTCATCTTCCTCGACCGCAGCGGCCCCTGGCTGAGCATCGGTCGCCGCATCGGCGGCAGCGCCCAGGACGGGCGCCTGCAGCCGAAGATCTACACCGAGGCGCTCGAGGCCGCCGTGCCCAGCATCCCGCTGCAGGTCATCGAACCCTTCCTCAACCGCCCGCTGGTGGTCGATCAGCCGCGCCTCGACGGCTCGGCCACCATCGTCGCCACCGAGACCAGCCGCGTGCTCACCGGCTCGGGCGACACCGTGTTCGCCAAGAACGTCGCCCCCGACACCGAGGTGTGGCACATCTACCGCCCGGCGCGGCCGCTGGAAGACCCGGTCACCGGCGAGACCATCGCCTGGGAAGCTGCCTACCTCGGCACCGCCCGCGTCACCGAGCGCGGCGAACCGACCACGCTCGAGATCGTGTCCGCGGTCGAGGAGATCGGCGTCGGCGACCTGATGATGCCGAGCGAGCATCCGAGCGTGTTCTCCTATGCGCCGCATGCGCCGGAGCAGGCGGTCGATGGCCGCGTCGTCAGCATCCACCGCGGCGTCAGCGAGACCGGCCGCCTCAACGTGGTGGCGCTCAACGTCGGCGAGCGCGACGGCCTGGAGCGCGGACACGTGCTGTCGCTGTTCCGCAACCGCGGCACCGCCGAGTACCGCGGCGAAGCCGGCAAGGAGACCTACCAGCTGCCGGAGAAGCGCTACGGCGTGGTGTTCGTGTTCCGCGTCTTCGAGCGCGTGTCCTACGCGCTGGTGATGGAATCCGACGGCCCGGTGACGATCGCGGACGCGGTCCGCAAGCCCTGATCTTCCACGCGGCAGGATCCACGCCTTGTCTTCAATAACGCTGACGGGCGTGGCGGAGGACCTCGCCGACTGGCTGCGCCTGGCCGCGGTGCCCGGCCTGGGCGCCGAGCGCCAGCGCAGCCTGCTCGCCGCCTTCGGCCTGCCGCGCCACGTCTTCGCCGCGGGTCGCAGCGCGCTGAGCGCGGTGGTCGGCCGCGAGCTGGCGGATGCGGTGCTGGCCCCGCCACCGCAGGCGCAGATCGAAGGCGCGCTGGCGTGGGCGGCCGAGCCCGGCAGCCACGTCCTGACCCTGGCCGACGAGGCCTATCCGCGCAGCCTGCTCGACATCGCCGACCCCCCGGTGCTGCTCTACGTGAAGGGCGATCCCGCGCTGCTGCAGCGTCCGGCGATCGCGCTCGTCGGTGCGCGTTCGGCGACCGCGCAGGGCGAGGCCAATGCCGAAGCCTTCGCCCGCAGCCTGGCCGAGGCCGGACTGGCGATCGTCAGCGGACTCGCCCTCGGCGTCGATGCGGCCGCCCATCGCGGCGCACTGGCAGCGGGCGCCGACGGTGGCGGCACGGTGGCGGTGATCGGTACCGGCATCGACCGCATCTACCCGGCGCGCAATGCCGCGCTCGCGCGCGAGATCGCGGCGTGCGGGATGATCGTCAGCGAATTCCCGCTCGGCACGCCGCCGCTGCAGCACAACTTCCCGCGCCGCAACCGCATCATCGCCGGCCTCGCCCAGGGCGTGCTGGTGGTCGAGGCCGCGCTCAACAGCGGTTCGCTGATCACCGCCCGCCTCGCCAGCGAGGGCGGGCGCGAGGTGTTCGCGATCCCCGGCTCCATCCACTCGCCGCTGGCGCGCGGCTGCCACCGTCTGATCCGCGACGGCGCCAAGCTGGTCGAGACCGCCGAAGACGTGATCGAGGAATTGCGCGGCCGCCTGGGCTGGCCGGCACCGGCACCGGCGCCGCAAGCCGCGGGCCGCCGACGCCAGGGCGGCAAGGAGGCGGCCGGGCGCAGCGCGAGCACCACCCCGCCCGTGCAGCAATCCGTGCCCGGCCTCGACGACGAGCCCGCGCGCGTGCTGCGGATCATCGGCCACGACCCGGTGGACATCGACACCCTCGCCGGACGCTGCGGCTTGACGGTCGATGCCCTCTACGCCATCCTGCTGCCACTCGAGCTGGACGGACACCTCGCACGCCTGCCGGGCGGCCGCATCCAGCGCATGTGAACCGGCCGCATCGCCCCGGGCGCGGGATCCGCCTACGAGCCACGCAGGACACGCGATCCGACACCCGAGGTGCCCCCAGACACCCTGCAGCGCAGCGCACCGACCGGTGCCATCGACTGCATCCCGCCGCCGCATCGACGAGAGGCCCCCTTGTTCGACATCCTCGTATACCTCTTCGAAAGCTACATCCACGCCGACGCCTGTCCGGAACCGGACCAGCTGACGCGCAAGCTGTCGGCCGCCGGCTTCGAGCAGGAGGAAATCTCCGAGGCCCTGGAGTGGCTCGCCGGCCTGCGCCGGGTGGCGCGCGACATCCACCCGGGCATCGCGCCCAGCGCCGGCTCGGTGCGCATCTACACCGAAGAGGAGCAGGCCCAGCTCGACGCGCGCTGCCGCGGCTTCCTGAGCCTGCTGGAGAGCGCGGGCGTGCTCGGCGCCGCGCATCGCGAACTGATCATCGAGCGCGCGATGGCGCTGGCCGACTTCACGATCACGCTCAACCGCCTGAAGGTCATCGTGCTGATGGTGCTGTGGCAGCAGGAAGAACCGATCGACACGCTGATGGTCGACGAACTCCTCACCGAGGAAGACGACTGGGGCTACGAACCGACCGTGCATTGAGCGGCCGATCCCTCGTCTTGCACGTGCGCACCCGCCGTCCTTATCATCCGCCGCTTCCGAACCCCACGCGCCTCACGGGCGCCAACGCCGTTTCCAGCCGAGCATGAGCAAGCAACTGATCATCGCGGAAAAGCCTTCCGTCGCGCAGGACATCGCCCGTGCGCTGGGCGGCTTCACCAAGGAGAAGGACTACTACGAGTCCGACGACTACGTATTGTCGTCCGCCGTGGGTCACCTTCTCGAGCTCGCCGTGCCCGAGGAATTCGAGGTCAAGCGCGGCAAATGGACCTTCGCCCACCTCCCGGTCATTCCGCCCCACTTCGCGGTCAAGCCGATCGAAAAGACCGAGGACCGGCTCAAGCTGCTGACGCGGCTGATCAAGAGGAAGGACGTCACCGGCCTGATCAACGCCTGTGACGCGGGCCGCGAGGGCGAGCTGATCTTCAACTTCATCGCCCAGCACGCGGGGACGAAGAAACCGATGCAGCGCCTGTGGCTGCAGTCGATGACGGCGCAGGCGATTCGCGACGGCTTCGCCCACCTGCGCGCAGCGCAGGACGTCGAGGGCCTGCGCAACGCCGCGATCTGCCGCGCCGAATCGGACTGGCTGATCGGCATCAACGGCACGCGCGCGATGACCGCGTTCAACTCCAAGACCGGCGGCTTCCACCTCACCACGGTGGGCCGGGTGCAGACGCCGACGCTGGCGATGGTCGTGGAGCGCGAGGACAAGATCCGCAAGTTCAAGTCGCGCGACTACTGGGAACTGGAGGCGCGCTTCGGCTGCGCCGCCGGCGAATACCCCGGGCGCTGGTTCGACGAGAAGTTCAAGCGCCCCGAGGGCGACGAGCACGCCACCGCCTTCCGCCTGTGGGACAAGGCCCGGGCCGAGGCCATCCGCGCCAAGTGCGCGGGCAAGCCGGGCGTGGTCAGCGAGGAGGCCAAGCCCTCCACCCAGCTGTCGCCGCTGCTGTTCGACCTCACCAGCCTGCAACGTGAGGCCAACGGCCGCTTCGGCTTCTCCGCCCGCGTCACCCTGCAGCTCGCCCAGGCGCTGTACGAGAAGCACAAGGTGCTGACCTACCCGCGTACCGATGCGCGCGCCCTGCCCGAGGACTACCTCGCCACGGTGAGCGAGGTCATGCGCACCCTGCCCGACCAGTACGCGCCCTTCGCCAACGAGATCGCCAAGCAGGGCTGGGTGAAGCCCAACAAGCGCATCTTCAACAACGCCAAGATCTCCGACCACTTCGCCATCATCCCCACCGGGGCGCTGCCGAAGAACCTGTCGGACGCCGAACACAAGATCTACGACCTGGTCACCAAGCGCTTCCTCGCGGTGTTCTACCCGGCGGCCGAGTACCAGATCACCACCCGCATCACCCGCGTCGAGGGCGAGGCCTTCAAGACCGAGGGCAAGGTGCTGGTCAATCCGGGCTGGCTGGCGGTGTATGGCAAGGAAGCCGCAAGCGACGAAAAGGATGCCAAGGACGGCGGCGGCCCGCAGCTGGTCGCAGTGAAGCAGGGCGAGACCGTGTCCACCGAGGACATCGTGGTCAAGTCGCTGCAGACCAAGCCGCCGGCGCGCTTCAACGAAGCCACGCTGCTGTCCGCCATGGAAGGCGCGGGCAAGATGGTGGACGACGAGGAACTGCGCGCGGCGATGGCCGAGCGCGGCCTGGGCACGCCGGCGACGCGGGCGCAGATCATCGAGGGCCTGATCAGCGAGCAGTACATCCACCGCGAGGGCCGCGAGCTGATCCCGAGCGCCAAGGCCTTCTCGCTCATCACGCTCCTGAAGGGCCTGGGCGTCACCGCGCTGACCTCGCCCGAGCTCACCGGCGGCTGGGAATACAAGCTCGCGCAGATGGAGCACGGCAAGCTCAGCCGCGAAGCCTTCATGAACGAGATCGCGGAGATGACGCGCGAGGTGGTCGAGCGCGCCAAGCGCTACGAGTCCGACACCGTGCCCGGCGAGTTCGTCACCCTGCAGACGCCCTGCCCGAAGTGCGGCGGCGTGGTGAAGGAGAACTACAAGAAGTTCGCCTGCCAGAGCTGCGACTGGAGCACCTGGAAGATCGTCGCCGGCCGCCAGTTCGAATACGACGAGATCGAGACCCTGCTGCGCGAGGGCAAGGTCGGGCCGCTGCTGGGCTTCCGCAACAAGATGGGGCGCCTGTTCAACGCCGACATCGTGCTGAACGAGGACAAGCAGCCCACCTTCGACTTCGGCCAGCCCAAGGAAGGCGAGGAAGCCGAGGCGGTGGATTTCTCCGACCAGCAGCCGGTCGGTGCCTGCCCGAAGTGCGCCAGCCGCGTGTTCGAGCACGGCATGGCCTATGTGTGCGAGAAGTCGGTCGGCCCGGCCAAGAGCTGCGACTTTCGCTCCGGCAAGGTCATCCTGCAACAGCCGATCGAGCGCGAGCAGATGGCCAAGCTGCTCAACGAAGGCAAGACCGACCTGCTCAAGGGCTTCGTGTCGGCGCGGACGCGGCGCAAGTTCTCCGCCTTCCTGGTGCGCGGCAAGGACGGCAAGGTCGGCTTCGAGTTCGAGGCCAAGGCGCCGAAAGCGCCCAAGGCGGGCAGCAAGACCGCCGCTGCCGCAACGGAAGGCGACGAGGCGCCAGCCCCCAAGCGCACGACCACCCGCAAGAAGGCGGGCTGATCCACCGCGCGATGGCGGTTTTCGTGGGAGCGCTGCCCGCGAACATCACCCGCTGAACTGCTGTTTTCGCGGGCGAGCCCGCTTCCACACGACTCGCTCGTGCCGCGACTCGCGCACAGCAAAAACGGGCCCGCGGACCCGTTTTTGCTGGTGAATCCTGCCGATGCTCAGTCTTCGAGCAGGCTGCGCAGCATCCAGGCGGTCTTCTCATGCACCTGCATGCGTTGGGTCAGCAGGTCCAGCGTGGGCTCGTCGCTGGCCTTGTCGGCGATCGGCGCGATGCTGCGCGCGGTCTTGATCACCGCTTCCTGGCCCTGCACCAGCAGGCGGATCATGTCCTGGGCGTTCGGTACGCCTTCCGGCTCGGCCATGCTGGTGAGCTTCTGGAATTCCTTGTAGGTGCCGGGCGCCGGGAAGCCCAGTGCGCGGATGCGCTCGGCGATCTGGTCCACCGCGAGCGCGAGCTCGTTGTACTGCGCCTCGAACATCAGATGCAGGGTGTTGAACATCGGCCCGGTCACGTTCCAGTGGAAGTTGTGCGTGGTCAGGTACAGCGTATAGCTGTCGGCCAGCAGGCGCGACAGGCCTTCCGCGATCTTGGCGCGATCCTTCTTGTTGATGCCGATATCGATTTCCATGCCGACTCTCCTTGTGGAAGATCTTCCTCGGGCGCCGTGCGGCGTCCGCTACGTTCAAATGTTAAGCCAATTTCCGCGATTGATCCAATTGATCGGCGGAATCCCCTTCATCCAGCAGGGCTATCACATCCGCCCGCGCCCGACGGGTCGCACCCCGGGCAGCTCGCTGTCGAGGATCGCCGCGCGCAACACGTCGATCGCCCCGCTGCGCGGGTAGGTGACGCGCCAGGCGAGCGCCACGCGGCGCGAGGGCTCGGGCGGGGAGAAGGGCCGCACCGCGACCAGCTGGTTCTGGGTGTTGACGTCGTCGGCCGCGGAGCTCGGCAGCACGGTGACGCCCAGGCCGGTGGCGACCATGTGGCGGATGGTCTCCAGCGAGCTGCCCTCCAGCGTGCGCTGCAGGCCGCCGATGTTGCGGCAGCTCGGGCACACCTCCAGCACCTGCTCGCGGAAGCAGTTGCCGGCGCCAAGCAGCAGCAGCTGGTCGTCGGCGAGATGCTCGGCGGCGATCGCCTGCTCCGCGGTCCACGGATGCTCGGCCGGCAGCAGCACGCGGAAGGGCTCGTCATACACCGGCTGGGCGACGATGCCGGGCTCCTCGAAGGGCAGGCTGATGATGATGACGTCGAGCTCGCCGCGCTTGAGCGCCTCGGCCAGGCGGGCGGTGAAGTTCTCCTGGATGATCAGCGGCATCCTCGGCGCGAGCTGGTGCACGCGCGGGATCAGGCGCGGCAGCAGGTAGGGGCCGATGGTGTAGATGACGCCCACGCGCAGCGGCCCGGCGAGCGGGTCCTTGCCGGCGGCGGCGATCTCCTGGATCTGGCTCGCCTCCATCAGCACCTTCTCGGCCTGGGCGACGATGCGCCGGCCGGTCTCGGTGATCTTGACCTCGGACGCGCTGCGCTCGAAGAGCTGGATGCCGAGCTCTTCCTCGACCTTCTTCACCGCCACCGACAGGGTGGGCTGGGACACGTGGCATTTCTCGGCCGCGCGGCCGAAATGGCGCTCATGGGCGAGCGCGACGAGATAGCGCAGGTCGGTCAGCGTCATGGTCTCTTCCCCCTGGAAATGAATTCGAACCCGAGAGGGCCTGCGCACGATGTTACCGCGTCATCCGCGGCCAGCGCACGAATCCGTGCGCGCTCCGCGCAGCCGCGGTCTTGATCCCGGGCATCCGCGCCCCCACTATGAAAGCGGATGTGATCAGGGGAACAGAGGGCGCGAATCGGCGTCCACTGCCCGTTGTCGGCACTGAACATTTCACGGAATCGACCATGCGCAAATATCTCGTCGCCACCACCCTCGCCCTCTCCATCGCCGCCGCGCTGCCCGCCGCGGGCTTGATCCCCTCCGCCCACGCCCAGGCCGCCCCCGGCACCTCGATGGTGTCGCCCAACCGCTACGGCCTGCCCGACTTCGGCGACCTCGTCGAGCAGGTCGGCCCGGCGGTGGTCAACATCAGCGTGGTGCAGCGCGTCGCCCAGGGCGCGGCCGGCGAGAACCCCTTCGCCAACGACCCCTTCTACGACTTCCTGCGCCGCTTCGGCGTGCCGATGCCGGGCTTCCCCGGCCAGCCCGGCATGGGGCCGCGCGCGCGCCAGGGCATCGGCTCGGGCTTCATCGTCAGCCAGGACGGCTACGTGCTGACCAACGCCCACGTCGTCGCC
>JARRBR010000130.1 GCA_029982755.1 Rhodocyclaceae bacterium | reverse complement strand
TTCTTCCTGGCTCTGCGAGGTGATCTCGTAGACGCTGCGGGCGTAGGCGACGGCCTTCTCGACGATCGGCTGGGCCAGCGAAGCCTGCAGGTTCACCAGCTCCTGCACGTCCTTGGCAGCCAGCAGGGCCTTGGTGTTGGCCACGCCGTCTTCCAGCAGCGAACGGGCGGTGTTCAGGTTCAGGGCGGCCAGGCGCTCGGCGCTGGCGAAGGCGGTGTTGGCCAGGGTCAGCAGGGTTTCGACGTTGGCCTTGTTGGCGGCGGCGAACTGCTCGGGGGTGACGAAGTTGCTCATGTGGATCTCCTTGACGAAAGTGTGGATTGCATCAACATCGCTTGGGTAGCTGCGATGTTGCGTTGCAGCATGGTGCGGATTATACGGACCCGGATCGGGGTGTCAAGCCAAATTTTGTGCATTGCACAAGCGTCGGCCGATTACCTGATTCTATCGACGGCGGGGGCGCTTGGACCGCTCCCTGGCGCCGGCCGGCGTACCTTCGCTGCGATGCAGCGGAACATGCCTCAAGGCATTCTGCGGGGGCGGGATTGCCGCAATGTGACCGCCGCGCCGCAATGCGGCCGGCATTGCACCGGCCGCATCCATCCACAGGAGATCGTCCCGCCCTCAGTCGTGGCGGAACTGCGGCTTGCGCTTCTCGACGAACGCGGCCATGCCTTCCTTCTGGTCGTTGAGCGCGAAGGCGGCGTGGAACACGCGGCGTTCGAACAGCAGGCCTTCGTTGAGGCTGCTCTCGAAGGCGCGGTTGACCGATTCCTTGATCATCATGACCACCGGCAGCGAGAAACCGGCGATGGTTTCGGCCGCCCCCATGGCCTCCTCGAGCAGCTTGTCGGCCGGCACCACGCGCGACACCAGGCCGGCGCGCTCGGCCTCGGTGGCGTCGATGAAGCGCGCGGTCAGGCACATGTCCATGGCCTTGGCCTTGCCGACCGCACGCGGCAGGCGCTGGGTGCCGCCGGCGCCGGGCAAGGTCCCGAGCTTGATTTCGGGCTGGCCGAACCTGGCGGTGTCGGCGGCGATGATGATGTCGCACATCATCGCCAGCTCGCAGCCACCGCCCAGCGCGAAACCCGCGACCGCTGCGATCACCGGCTTGCGGCAGGTCTTCACGCGTTCCCAGTTGCGGGTGATGTACTCGGACTTGTAGGCGTCCATGTAGGAGAAGCTCGCCATCGCGCCGATGTCGGCGCCGGCGGCGAAGGCCTTCTCGGAGCCGGTGATGACGATGGCGCCGATGCCTTCGTCGGCCTCGAAGTCGTTCAGCGCGGCGGTGATCTCATTGACTACCTGGTCGTTGAGCGCGTTGAGCGCCTTGGGGCGGTTGAGGGTGATGAGGCCGACGCGGCCGCGCTTTTCGGCGATGATCATCTCGAAGCTCATGAAGTCTCCTTGTCTGCTTCCGTGCTCGTTGCGGGTGGGTGAGTTCACTGCCCGCCGTCCGATTTGGGCTGGATCACCGCGCGGACCCGGCTCGGGGCGGTGCCCGGCTTGCTGCCGGGGGCGTTGGTGGCGAGGTAGTTCTCGGTGATGGCGTCGTATTCGATGTAGTGACCGGTGACCTGGTCGCCGCCGCTGGTGACCTTGGCGCGATTGAAGAGCCTGGCCTTCTCGCTGCGGCTGTCGTACTCGATGCGCTCGGCTTCGCCCTCGACGTATTCGGTGCTGCCGTCGCGGCGCTGGCGGAACGTGGCCAGCCCCTTGCCGGCGGCGGTGGCGACGCCGTTCTGGAAGCCGGCGGCGTCCTGGGTCACCACCAGCTTGTCGCCGCGGATCACCAGCGTGCCCTGGGTCAGCACGACGCTGCCCTCGAAGATGTGCACCTTGTTGCGATCGTCGACGGTGAGGCGGTCGGCCTCGATATTGACCGGCTGGTCGCGGTCGGCCTTCTCGGCGAGCGCCGGCTGGAAGGCGCCGGCGAGGGCGAGGACAGCGGTGAGAAGCAGGCGTTTCATGAGGGTGATCCTTGGCGGCGGGGCGGCATGTGGGTCTTCACCTCGCCGATGAGTTCGAGCGTGCCGAACAGGTCGTCGGCGCGCATGCCCTGCGCCGAAGCCCTGCCGTCGCCGCGGGTGAGCAGGACCGGCGAATCGGTCTGCGCGCGGTGCGCGTCCGGCCACACGGTCAGGGTCTCGGAGTCGAGGGTGAGCGGCAGGGCCTCGGCGGTGCCGGGCCGGCGCACCTTGACCTCGCCCGCGAGATCGACCTGCTCGCCGCCGGGCGAGACGTCAGCCTGGCGCGCGGTGATCAGGGTCTCGTTGCCCTCGCCGCGCATGTGCAGGCGCGGCTGGTGCAGGCGGGTGGTGTCGCCGGCGGGGAAGTGCTCGAGGCGCGCGGCCAGCAGTTCGTAGCGCTGGCGGCCATCGGCGCCGAAGCCGACCACCCGCGTGCCCTCGGCGATGAAGTCGGGACCGGTCTGCTCGCCCTGCACCACCGGATCGTCGGCACGGGTGACGCGCTCCAGCCACACCGAGCCGCCGGCGAGCGCGGCCAGGGCGAGGATGGGGTAGAGGCGCCAGGTGTCGATCAGCATTCAGATGACCTTGGCCAGCATCAGGTCGTGGGTGGTGAGCGCGCCCGCGAGGCGGCCGTGCTCGTCGATGACCAGCAGCTGGCTGATGCGCATGCGCTCCATGGCCTCGGCGGCCTCGACCGCGAGCGCGCCCGGGCCGATGCTGCGCGGGTTGCGGCTCATGACCTCGCTGACGCGGGCGGTGCGCACGTCCACGCCCTTTTCCAGCGCGCGGCGCAGGTCGCCGTCGGTGAAGATGCCCTGCGGCAGGCCGGCGGCGTCGACGATCGCGGTCATGCCCATGCCGCCGGCGGTCATCGCCAGCAGGGCCTGGGTGAGCGGGACGTCGGCGCCCACCTGCGGCACCGCATCCGCCGGGCGCATGACGTCGCCGACGTGGGTCAGCAGGCGGCGGCCGAGCGCGCCGCCCGGGTGCGAGCGTGCGAAATCCTCGGCGGCGAAGCCGCGCGCGTCGAGCAGTGCGACCGCGAGCGCATCGCCGAGCGCGAGCGCGGCGGTGGTGCTGGCGGTGGGGGCGAGGTTGAGCGGGCAGGCCTCCTCGGCCACCGCGGCCTCGAGATGCACGTCCGCCTCGCGCGCGAGCGGCGACTCGGGCTTGCCGGTCATGGCGATCAGTCGCGCGCCCTGGCGCTTGACCAGCGGCAGGATCATCAGCAGTTCCTCGCTCGAGCCGGAGTTCGACAGCGCGATCACCACGTCCTCGGCGGTGATCATGCCGAGGTCGCCGTGCGCGGCCTCGGCGGCATGCACGAAGTAGGCCGGCGTGCCGGTGCTGGCCAGCGTGGCGGCGATCTTGCGCGCGATGTGGCCGGACTTGCCGATGCCGGTGACGATGACGCGGCCATGGCGCTTGAGGATGATGTCGACCGCGCGCTCGAACTCTTCACCGACGCGGTCGGCCAGCGCGGCGACGGCCTCGGCCTCGATGCGCAGCACGCGGCGGGCGAGGGCGACGGCGCGGCTGTCGGCGGAAGCGGAAATTGGGTCCATGGAATCGATGCTTTACACTGGCACAGGAAGGATGGCGGCGCAGCCTGCGGCCGGATGCATATGCAATGCGGCCCGCGCCCGATCTGATCGCCGGATTGTATAACAAACACCCGGGACGCCGCCCGGCGCGCCCACAGCGCCCGACCCTCGCCTCCATGCTCAATACCCTCGAATTCGTGGTCCTGCTGCTGGCGGCGGCGGTCGTCATGGTCGCCCTGTTCCGCAGCATGAACCTGCCGCCGGTGCTGGGCTACCTGCTGGTCGGGGCGATCGGCGGACCGCATGCGCTGAACCTGATGCAGGAGTCGGCCGGCGCACGCCATCTGGCCGAATTCGGCGTGGTGTTCCTGATGTTCTCCATCGGCCTGGAGTTCTCGCTCGCCCGCCTGCTGGCGATGAAGCGCATCGTGTTCGGGCTCGGTCTGGCGCAGGTGCTGGCCAGCATCGTGCTGGCCACCGTGCTCGGCCGCCTGCTCGGCCTGGGCTGGATCGCCGCGTTCGCGCTCGGCGGCACGCTGGCGATGTCCTCCACCGCCATCCTCTCCAAGCTGCTCGCCGACCGCATGGAGCTCGACAGCCGCCACGGGCGCGAGGTCATCGGCGTGCTGCTGTTCCAGGACATTGCGGTGGTGCCGCTGCTGATCCTGCTGCCTGCGCTGTCGCGCCCGGCCGAGGAACTGGTGTTCACCCTCGGGCTGGCGACGCTCAAGGCGGTGCTGCTGCTCCTGCTGGTGCTGGTGTTCGGGCAGCGCCTGATGCGCTGGTGGTTCACGCTGGTGGCGCGGCGGCGCTCGACCGAGCTGTTCATGCTCAACGTGCTGTTGATCACCCTCGGGCTGGCCTGGCTGTCGGAGCGGGTGGGGCTGTCGCTCGCGCTGGGGGCCTTCCTTGCCGGCATGCTGATCTCGGAGACCGAGTACCGCTACCAGGTCGAGGAGGACATCAAGCCCTTCCGCGACGTGCTGCTCGGACTGTTCTTCGTCACCGTCGGCATGCTGCTCGACGTCATGGAGATCGTGCGCAACCTGCCGGCGGTGGTCGGCCTGCTGCTCGCGCTGCTGGTGCTGAAGTTCGCCATCGTTTTCGGTGCCTCGCGCCTGTTCGGATCGCCGCCGGGCACCGCGATGCGCTCCGGCCTGTGGCTGTGCGCGGGCGGGGAGTTCGGATTCGTGCTGCTGTCGCAGATCCTCGGCCTGGGGCTGATGCCGCACGGGCTCGCGCAGGTCGCGGTGGCGGCGCTGGTGCTGTCGATGCTGCTCGCGCCGCTGATCGTGCAGCTCAGCGACCGCCTGGTGATGCGCTTCGTGGCCTCGGAATGGCTGCTGCGTTCGATGGAGCTGACCCGGGTCGCGGCGCAGTCGCTGAACACCGAGAAGCACATCATCGTCTGCGGCTACGGCCGCAGCGGCCAGTACATGGCCCGCTTCCTCGAGCAGGAGAACGTCAGCTACGTCGCCCTCGACCTCGACCCCGAGCGCGTGCGCGAGGCCGGCGCGGCCGGCGACACGGTGGTCTATGGCGACGCCGCCCGGCGCGAGACCCTGATGGCGGCCGGCATCATGCGCGCCAGCGCGCTGGTGGTGTCGTTCAGCGAGGTGGAGGCGGCATTGCGCGTGATCCACCACGCCCATGCGCTGCGTCCCGACCTGCCGGTGGTGGTGCGCGCCGGCGACGAAGCAGACATGGAAAAGCTCGCCCGGGCCGGCGCCGCCGAGGTGGTGCCCGAGGCCTTCGAGGCCAGCATCATGCTCGCCTCGCACGCGCTGGCGCTGATCGGCGTGCCCTTGAGGCGCGTGGTGCGGCGCATCCGCGAAATCCGCAGCCAGCGCTATGCGCTGATGCGCGGCTTCTTCCAGGGCAGCAGCGACATCGGTGACGGCGTGGATGCGAGCGAGGCCCGCCTGCGCTCGGTCAGCGTGCCGCCCGGGGCGGCGGTCGTTGGCCGTGCGCTGGGCGAGATGCGGCTGGACGAATGCGGCGTGACGGTGTCGGCGGTGCGCAGGCGCGGGATCCGCGCGCTTTCGCCCGGGGTGGAGACGCGGATCGAGGCCGGGGACGTGGTCGTGCTGCTCGGCGGCCCCACCGCCCTCGAGGCCGCCGAGCAGCGCCTGCTGGGCGGCTGAGCGGCGGCCGGTGGCGCGGGCGGCAGGGGGCGGGCCGGGTCTTGCAGGCGGACGATGGCGCCTGCCCGCCGCGGTGCCCCTCGCCCGGCGCCTTGCGTTTCGCGCGCGATCACAGGCTGGCGCAGACCGCGTAGGTGTTTCCCTCCTCGAGCGGGTTGGCCGCCGACACGGCCACCAGGCCGGTGTCGCCGGTGCTGCCCGCGCGCAGTGCGCCGCGTCCCGGATCGCCGTCGTCGAGCGCGATGTCGAGCTGGCGCACCAGCTTGCCGGGGATGGCGCCGGAGCACACCACCAGGCTGCCGGTCATGCCGAGCGTGCCGTTGCCGCGCTGGACGCCGAGGCGTCCGCCGAGCGCATTGCGCGGCAGGAAGCCGGGGTCGTCGGTGTCGGTGCTGCCGGTCATCAGGTTGGCCAGACGCAGGTGCTGCCAGAAGCGCAGGGTTTCGGCGCCGCTGGTGTCATCCCAGGTGCCTTCGATCACGCCGTCGCCGTCGCCGACGACCGTGCAGGCTTCGCCGCCGATGCACAGGTGGCGCACCGCCGCCGGATCGTCGCCGGGCAGCGCGCGGAACTTGTCCTGGTAGGCATGCACCATGGCCGGGATGCCGCGCAGGTCCTGCGCGAGGTTCTTGGCCTTCGCGCTGTCGATCAGCTCCTGGCCCTTCAGTACGCCGCCGAGCAGCAGGCCGATGACGAGCAGGACGATGGCGATTTCGACCAGGGTGAATCCGTTCTGGGGGTGCTTCATGTGCGTGTCTCCGGGATGGTGGTGCGGTGGATGGGGGGTAGCGCGCGGGGCGATGTACCTGAGGAATGCGAAAAAGGGGGGGCTACAGGCGGCCGGCCTGGGCGATGCGCGCGATCAGCAGCGGCCGGCCGATCCAGGCGAGCAGGTCGTCGAACTCGGCCGTCGCCGCGCCGGCCTGGTAGGTGGGCGCGCTTGCCGAATAGCTGGCGTTGAGCCCGTCGGCCCGACGGTTCGGCCCGGTCGAGTACACGATCGCCACCGCCTGCGAGTCGGTGGTGGTGATGCGGCTGCCGTCGTGGCCGCGGATCTGCAGGTCGCCGGACGGGACGGTGTCGGCGCCGATCGTTGCGCTCGTGAATGCGGGGTCGACCCGGTAGCGCCAGTGCCCCGCCCAGCCGTCGCCGGGCTGCAGCCGTGCGCTACCCCAGGGATCGGTCGCGGGCAGAGCGAGGCTGCGCCAGGGCAGGCGACCCTCGACCGCGAAGCTGCAGGGCGGGGCGTCCTCGACGCCGTAGCGCGGATGCGCAGGGTCGGCCTCGGTGCTCGGGCAGGGCAGGCGGCCGTGGATGATCGCGAAGCCGGTCAGTGCCTGCTGGATGTCGCGCAAGCGGTCGAGCGCGGCCTGGCGGTCGCGGGCCTCGATGCGGCTGGCAAGTGGCACCAGCAGGCTGCCGCCGAGGAGCGCGAGGATCACCAGCACCATGGCCAGTTCGACCAGCGTGAAACCCACGCTGGTCGAGCGGGATGCGAACGTGCGAGGAGTGCCCGGACCACGCGCGGGAGCGCGGCGTGACGGGAGGATGCGAGCGCGGCCGGGGCGTGCGTTCATGGCAGGCAGCGGATGACGTCGGCCGTAGCCGGCCGATCGCGATCGGGGATGGTGAAGCGCGTGGCGCCCGCGAAGGCGGGTACGCCGGTGGCGAGACTGATGGCGTTGATGCCTTCGAAATGCTGCGCGGGATCGGCGCGCTGGACCGGCGTCACCCGCTGCTGGCGTTCCGGCCCGGTACGCACTCGTTCGCCACCCATCATGAGCACCGCGCGGCAGTGTTCGATGCGCGTCGGATCCTCGCGCGCGACGGCGATGCAGGCTTCGCCGCCGGGGCAGGCGGCGAAGCGCATCTGGTCGCGCCACAGATCGATCGGGCCGCGCGCGTCGGCGGGGATGCCGAGCGCCTCCGCGGGCGGAAGCATCCCGGTGGCAAGCGCGCCGGTGAGGGTGGCGTGACGTGACAACCAGGCGGCATATCCGCCGTCGAGGCTTGCCCGGAGGGCCGCCGCAGCCAGCCCGATCAGCCCGTCGAGGTAGTCCGCGAAGTCGTGACGCCGGCGCAGGGCGTCGAACAGCTCGTCGATGCCGATCCACGCGAGCAGGTCGTTGGCGGCGGATTCGGCGGCCGGTTGCGCGGCCCCGTGCGAGACCGCAATCGGGCCGCTAGTGGCGGGCGGAAGGGCCGTGTCCAGATACTGCGCAAGGTCGGCCTGTGCCGAGTCGCTGCCGCTGCAGCCGAGGGCGCGTCCGGGCGGGTGGAGCTGTCCGTCGAGTGAGGGCCCGGGCGCGAACACGACGGCGATCGCGCGGCCGTCGGGTGCCGCGACCGGCAGGCGCTCGCCGTCGGCGGTGAAGGGCTCGAACTGGCCGGGGCTGTCCCAGTTCAGCGTCAGCGGCTTGGGGTTGTGCTTGACGCTGCCGGCGACCGCGTACCACAGGCACTCCCCCCAGCCGTCGCGCAGATCGGGCAGGCCGAGCGTGCGCCATGGCAGCCTGCCGATCGCCGCCACGCCGCGTGCGCCGCAGGCGCCGATCGGGGTCGAACCGTCGTTGCCGCTGTCGGGGCAGGGCAGGAAACCGTAGCCCTCGCCGGCGTGGCGCTCCTCGTAGCTGATGGCGTAGCCGATCAGCGCGGCGCGCGCCTCGGCGAGCGCTTCCAGGCTGCGGGCGTGGGCGACGGCCTCGGCACGGGCGCGCAAGTTGCCGTTGCCCAGCATCGCGCCCGCGGCGAGCACGGCGAGCAGCACCAGCGCGGCGCTCAGGGCCTGGCCGCCGATGCTGCCGCGGGCGGCGGTACGGGCGAACACGGCAGCTGCGGCCCGGCTCTGCGGTTGTGGTGCGCTGCGCGGTTCCAGCGGGACGAGGGCGGATTTCATGGCTGCCTCGTCGTCACTGGGGCGGGCGAGCCCGGGGCCGTGTCGTCTGGCGAGGTGGGCAGGGCGGGCGCCGGAGCCGGGGCGGTCGATGCGGCCACCGGCTCTTCCGGTGCCGTCCATCGGTCGCCGGCGCGCAGCCTGGTGTGGCGCGTGCGCACGGGCGACAGCGCGGCTTCGCCACCGCCAGCAACCTGAAGACCGGCCTCGCGTGCGCTCGTCAGCGTGCCGTCCAGCCAGACCAGTGCTTCGCCGTCCGGGCGCAGCACGATGCCGTCGATGCGTCGGGGCGCAGGGGCCGGCAGGTCGGCTGCGGTGGGAGCCGGCGGCTGGACTTC
>JARRBR010000129.1 GCA_029982755.1 Rhodocyclaceae bacterium | reverse complement strand
GTCGCGCGCGGCCAGTCCGGCCCAGCGCAGCGGACGGCCGGGGGCGAAGCGCGCGGCCAGCGCCGCGGCGATGCGGCCGAGCAGCAGGTCGCCCAGGTTGTGGCGATCGAAGGCGCCGAACAGGATCAGCGGCGGCCGCGCATCCTCGCCCGCGGTGTCTGCTTGCGGCCACGGCGCGCGGGCGGAGGATGGGCTCCCCGGCCGATCTCCGGACAGGGGCGGTACGGGCGTGTGCGGTGCGGGAGCGGGCATGAACGGGGCGACCCAGGCGGAAGCGGCAGGCGTGCGCGGGGACTTGCAATCACGCCGGATGGCCGCATCCTGCTGACTGTGGCGCGCATTTTCAATTCGACACCGGCCGCCGCCGCCCTTTGCGCCACAATGCGCTGTCCGTGCCCCGGCGCCGCATCCGCGCCTGCCGTCAGTCATGTCCGGTGAGCACTGCGGGCGCGCACACGGAATCTTTTCTCCGCCGAGGGCTCTGACCCTTGCGACTTGGCACGGAACAGCCGTGCCCGCCATCAGGACCGACTCATGTACAGGGATCCCCGATTTTCCGGCATCTTCCAGACCCTTGGCGGGCCGGCCGCCAAGCCGCCCACGCTGCTGCAGAAGATCGTCGGCGCGGTGGTGATGGCGGGCGTGTTCGTGCTCGCGCTGACCTTCTCGGTCGCGCTGTTCGCGGTGCTGCTGACCGTGGGCGTCGTGGTCTGGGGCTACCTGTGGTGGAAGACGCGCGCGGTGCGCAAGGCGATGCGCGAGCAGATGGACGCGCAGATGGCCGCTGCGGGCGGACGCGGCCCCGGAGCGGGTGGCGCGGCGCGCAGCCCGGGCCTCATCATCGAGGGCGAGGTCATCCGCGAGGTGCGCGTCGAGGACGAAGACGCGCCCCGGCGCCGCGACTGAGCGCACGCGCACCGCGGGCAGGCCTGCTGCCGCCCGCGCGCTCCGGTGTCCGCCCCTGACCCGACGCTTCAGGCGCTGGCGGGCGGCGTCGGCTGCGTCGGCGGCAGCGCCAGCTCGCGGCCGTCGGGCAGGCTGCGGATGTGCACATCCACCTGGTTGTAGGCGATCTCGATCCCGTTTTCGCGGAAGCGGCGGTTGATCTCGCGGCTGATCTCGTCGATCGCGGCATTGCGGTCGACGAGCTCGCGCACGTGCACCCGCAGCTCGTGGTCGAGCGTGCTGGCGCCGAACGCGAGCAGGAACACCAGCGGCGCCGGGTCCTTGAGCACGCGCGGGTTGTCGTCGGCGATCTGCAGCAGCAGCTTGCGGGTGAGCTCCAGGTCCGAGCCGTAGGACACGCCCACCTTCACGGTGACGCGGGTGATGGTGTCGGTCAGCGACCAGTTGGTGAGCTGCCCGGTGATGAAGGCCTTGTTGGGGACGATCATCTCCTTGCGGTCGAAGTCGGTGATCGTGGTGGCGCGGATCTGGATGCGGGTGACCGTGCCCGACACGTTGCCGATGGTCACCACGTCGCCGATGCGCAGCGGGCGCTCGAACAGGATGATCAGGCCGGACACGAAGTTGGCGAAGATCTCCTGCAGGCCGAAGCCGAGGCCGACCGACAGCGCCGCCACCAGCCACTGCAGCTTGTCCCAGCTCACCCCGAGCGTGCTCAGGGTGGCGACGATGCCGGCGCCGACGATCACGTAGGACAGCAGCGTGGTGATCGCGTAGGCGCTGCCCTGCGCCAGCCGGAGCCGCGACAGCACCAGCATCTCGAGCAGCCCGGGCAGGTTGGCGGCGAGGATGAAGGCAATCGCCGCGATCACCAGCGCGCCGAGCACGTCGGCGAGGCTGATCGGCACCAGGCTGGCGGTTTCGCCGCTGCCACTGGCGTACTGGTAGAGGGTGATGTTGTCGAGATAGGCGAAGACGCCGATCAGATCCGCCCACACCCAGTACAGCACGATCAGCAGGCCGCTCAACAGGCCGAGGTGGAGCAGGCGCAGCGACTGCTGGTTGATCTTGGCGACGTCGAGCACCGGCGCCTCGAAGGTGGTCTCGTTGTCGGCGCTCTGCTTGCCCTCGCGTTCGGCGGCCTCGCGGCGGGCCACGGCGCGCTGGTAGTCGATGCGGCGCGCGGCCACCGCCAGCGCGCGGACCAGCGTGGCCTCGAGCAGGCGCCAGACGATGAGCACGAACAAGGTGTCGATCAGCCGTCCGGTGAGCTTGAGCGCGGTGTAGTAGTAGCCCATCACCAGTGCGCCGATCAGCGTCAGCGGCATCAGCGCGAGCGCGAAGCCGAGCATCACCCGCAGCGGCGAGGGCCGGCCGTCGTGAGACTTGTGCACGAGCAGGCGCACCATCAGCCACGCCATGGTCGCGTAGCCGGCGAGCAGGATGAGGATGCCGAGCACGTCGCTGGCGAGCGCCTCTGGCTGGCGTTCGGCGAGGGTGACGATGGCGACCACGGCGAGCACGACCAGGCCCAGCCGGCGCAGGGAGCGGTGCAGCTCGCGCACCTGCCCCTGCGGCCACTGGAAGTGGCGTTCGGCCACGCCGCCCGGCTCCATGACCCGGTAGGCGGTGTAGAACACCAGCCAGGCCTGGGCCATCTGCATCAGGGCGGCGCCGAGCGCGGCGTTCTGGCCGCGCGCGTCCATCTGCAGGGCGAGGCCGCCGAGCGCCAGCAGCAGGCTCACCGGCAGCGCGAGCAGCATGTTGAACAGGATCGCCAGCGGCGTGTGCAGCTGGCTGTCGCGGCGCACGTAGCCGATGTCGGCGTGCAGGCGCTCGAGCTTGTCGCGCAGCCAGCGCCGGCGGCCGAGCAGGGCGATGCTGAGCAGCAGCACCGGCAGGAACAGGAAGGGGCGCGCCTGCAGGCCGGCCCACAGCTCCATCGTCGCTGACTGCCACGGAATCGCGGCCAGCTGCCTGCTCAGCTGCACCGGCGCCGCCTGCAGCCAGGCGAGGTCGAGCGGGCGGTTGCTCGGGATCCAGAACATCTGCTCGTCGAGGGTGGCGCGCAGGCGGTCGGCAGTGGTCTGCAGCTGGCGCTCGTTGAGCTGCAGCGTGATCGATTCGTTGAGCAGGTTGTTGAGCTCGCGGTTCAGGCGCTCGAGCAGCTCGGCGCGGGTGCTGAGCAGCGCGATCAGCGGCTCGCGCATGCTCGCGTCGGCCTGTCCCGGCGGGGCCTCGGCGAGCAGGCGGTCGGCGAAGGCCTGCGGGCGGGCGAGCTGCTCGCGCTGCTTGTTGACCTCGAACTGGTACAGGCGGATGTCGGCGATCTGCTCGGCCAGGCTGCCGTCGATCGTCGGCTGCGGCAGGGCGCGCTTCTGCTCGATCAGGATGCGCGACAGCAGCAGGCTGCCCTGCAGCACGTCGATCTGCTCGTCGATCACGGTGTTGCTGCGATTGAGCGCGTCGAGCTGCTGGCGCACGGCGAGGTTGCGCTGGGTGAGCTTGTTGAGGTTCTCGGTGGCGCGCAGCAGGTACTCGGAGAGCTGCTGGTTGGTGGCCGTCTCCCGCGCCAGCAGGCTGTCGGCGGTGGCGGTCGTGCCGGCGTCTCCGGCCAGGGCCTGGACGGTCTGCGCCGCCTGCGCGCTGCGGCGCTGGTTGATCGCGGTCTGCAGGGCCTGGACCCGCGCTTCGAGGCGGGCGACCTCGAGGGTGGCGAGATCCTGCCGCGCCTGGCCGAGGTCGAGCAGCGCGCTGCTGGCGGCCAGCTCCTCGCGGCGCAGGGCCACCTTGGCGTCGAGCGCATGCCATTCCGCGGCGAGCGCGTCGCGGCGCTCCGGGCTCAGTGGCCGTCCGTCGCGGCCGGGCTCGCGGTTGGCGCCGAGCGCGGTCTCGATCGTGGCCATCCGTGCGTGGCTGGTGCTGATCTCGGTCTGGGCGCGCTCCGGGCCGGTGCGGGCATCGATGAGCAGGGTGTTGGCCTCGTCCAGGCGGCGGCGCCAGTCGGTCAGCGCCGCGTTGCGTTCGGCGAGGCGGCGCTCCAGTTCCGCGTCCGCGGTCGCGGGGTCGATCGCCGGCACCGGGTCCGCCTGCGCCTGCAGGGCGGCGAGCCGTTCGCGTGCGCTGCGGGTGTCCTGCGGCGCCGTTGCCACGCGCGCGTGCAGCGCCTCGCGCTGCGCGCGCAGGTCTTCGGCCGTCGCCAGGCTGGCGAGGGCCTGCTCCAGCGCCTGCTGGACCGCGCGCTGCTCGGCTTCGGGCAGCTTGCGGTCGGCCACTGCGCCGAGCCGGTTGCGCAGGTCCTCCGCCGCGGGCAGTGCAGGGGCCTGGGCGAGGGCGTGGGCCGAGATCAGGGGCAGCAGGATCAGGACGAGGAGGCGGAGCAGATGCATGGGCTGGAAGACTTGGGGAGGGAAAGGCCGCGGCAGGCGAGGTGCGAGTTTAGCGTGCCCCTGGCGGACGGGTCGCCCGCCGGATCGTAAGGGAATTTCGCCCGGGGCCGCCTGTGCGCCGCCGCCGTCCTTGTATTTGCTTGAATCGATTTCGCATGACGACTATCGTGTCCGGTCTCGAGGAGACACAAAACAAGAACCATGGATGAACAGATTCAACGTCTGAAGGTGCTCGGGGCGGGCGTCTTCAGCATGATGCTTGCGCTCGGAATCGCGCGCTTCGCCTATACCCCCTTGCTGCCCTTGATGCAGGCGCAGGCCGGGCTCGGCCTGGCCGAAGGCGGCTGGCTGGCGGCGATCAACTACGCCGGCTACCTCACGGGCGCGCTGACCGCGGCCTCGATCAGCGACCTCGTGCTCAAGGACCGTCTGTACCGTATCGGCATGGTGGTGGCGGTATTGAGCACCGTGATGATGGCGCTGACCACCGATTTCTGGCTGTGGGCGGTGTCGCGCTACATTGCCGGCCTGTCGAGCGCCGCGTCCATGCTGCTGGGCACCGGCCTGATCCTGAACTGGCTCATCCGCCACAACCAGCGCCCTGAGCTCGGCATTCACTTCGCCGGCCTGGGGCTGGGCATCGCCGGGTGCTCGATCGTGGTTGCGCTGCTCAGCGCCGTGCTCGACTGGCGCCAGCAATGGTACGTGTTCACCGCGATCGGCTGTGTGCTGATGGTGCCGGCGCTGGCCTGGCTGCCGGCGCCGGATAGCAGCGCGGTCACCAAGACCGGCGCACCGATGCACGATAACCCGCCGGGCACGCTGTTCCTGCGCCTGCTGATGGCCGCCTATTTCTGTGCGGGGGTGGGCTACGTGATCAGCGCGACCTTCATCGTCGCCATCGTCAACCGCCTGCCGGGGCTGGAAGGCCAGGGGAGCTGGATCTTTCTGGTCATCGGCCTCGCTGCGGCGCCGACCTGCATCGTGTGGGACCTGGTCGCCCGCCGTACCGGCGAACTCAATGCCCTGCTCCTCGCCGCGCTGCTGCAGATCGTCGGCATCCTGCTGCCCGTGCTGTTCGGGGGCGTGCTCGGTACGGTGGCGGGGGCGATTTTGTTCGGCGGCACCTTCATGGGCATGGTGAGCCTGGTGCTGACCATGGCCGGGCGCTATTACCCGACGCGGCCGGCGAAGATGATGGGCAGGATGACCATATCCTACGGTGCCGCACAGATCCTCGGCCCCGCGGTGACCGGATGGTTGGGCGCGACCTTCGGCAGCTATGCGGGCGGGCTGTATGTCGCCGCGTCGGCGTTGGCGCTGGGGATTTTGCTGCTGTTGGTGCTGAAAACGGTGGAGCGCCGCGTCGCGCCCGCCGCGCGCATCGTGCCGGCTACCGACGCGCGCGCCTGAGTGCCGGCGGCCGCGGGCGCTCAGCCCTGCGGCGGCCACGGCCGGCCGTGGCGCCGGCAGAAGTCCTGCAGCAGCAGGTTGGCCATCGCGTAGCGGGTCGGAAACACCGCCGGCAGGGCGTCGACGTGGAAGAAGCGCGCGTCCTCGATCTCGTCGGGCGCGCACACGATGTCGCCCGCCTCGTACTCGGCCTGGTAGCCGAGCATCAGCGCATGCGGGAACGGCCACGGCTGGCTGGCGAAGTAGCGCAGCTTACCGATGCGAAGACCGGTCTCCTCGTGGATCTCGCGGTGCACCGCCTGTTCCGCCGACTCGCCCGCATCGACGAAGCCGGCGAGCGCGCTGTACAGGCCGGGCGGGAAATGCGGCGAACGCCCGAGCAGGATCTCGGCGCCGTGCTCGACGGCGACGATGACCACCGGCGACACGCGCGGATAGTGCTCGCGGCCGCAGGCCGGATCGGTGCAGCGGCGCATCACCGCCGGCGCGGCGGCGCGCACGGTGGGCGCGCCGCACTGGCCGCAGAAGCGGTGCGAGCGGTCGAACTCGAGCAGCTCGAGGGCCCGTGCGGCGAGGCTGCGCGTGGCCGCGGGCAGGGTGTCGAGCAGGGCCTTGAGGTGGTGGAAGGCATGCGCGGGCGGGGCTTCGAGCTCGCGCGCGACCTCGACCACGGTCCACGCCTGGCCCTCTGGGCTGCAGAAATCCAGCGTCCGCAGCGCCTGCTGGTCGGCCAGCCAGGGCAGCGGCGCTGCGGCCAGGCGGCCTTCGCCATCGACCAGCAGCTGGTGGCCGCGGAAAATTAGGGTGCGCGCAGGCGTGACGGCGGCGGCGGGCATCGGGGGTTGCGGCGGGCGGCCGGCGATGCGTGCGTCAGCGCTGGCCGACGCGGGCGCCGGCGAACAGGGCCTTGTGCTCGGCCGGCTGCGAGCGCCAGTACTGCGGCGGCGCCTGCACCTGGGCGCCCAGCCGCGCCGCGGCATGCCACGGCCAGCGCGGATCGTAGAGCACGCCGCGGGCGATCGCGACGAGATCGGCATGGCCTTCGGCGACGACGGCCTCGGCCTGTTCCGCCGCGGTGATCAGGCCCACGCCGATCACCGGCAGCTTCACCGCGCGCCGGATCGCGGCTGCGAGCGGGATCTGGTAGCCGGGGCCGAGCGGGATCTTCTGCTGCGGCGACAGGCCGCCGCTCGACACGTGCACGAAGCTGCAGCCGCGTGCCTCCAGCGCCTGGCAGAAGGCGATGCTCTGGTCCACGTCCCAGCCGCCGTCCACCCAGTCGGTGGCGGACAGCCGCACGCCGAAGGGCAGCCCGGCGGGCAGCACGGCGCGCATCGCGTCGAAGACCTCGAGCGGGAAGCGCAGGCGGTTCTCCAGCGAGCCGCCGTAGCGGTCCTCGCGCCGGTTGGAGAGCGGCGACAGGAATTCGTGCAGCAGGTAGCCGTGGGCGCAGTGCAGCTCGACCAGGTCGAGGCCGAGGCGGGCGGCGCGGACGGCGGCGGCGACGAAGTCCTCGCGCACGCGGGCGAGCCCGGCCTCGTCGAGCGCGACCGGCGGCAGCTCGCCGGGCGCATGCGGGATCGCCGACGGGGCGACCGTCTGCCAGCCGCCGGCCTCCGGCGCGAGCAGCTGGCCGCCGTCCCACGGCGCCTGGCTGGAGGCCTTGCGCCCGGCATGGGCGAGCTGGATGCCGATCGGCATCACGGCGTAGCGGCGCACCGCGGCGAGCACGCGGCCGAGCGCCGCCTCGGTCTCGTCCGAATACAGCCCGAGGTCGCCCGCGGTGATGCGGCCCTCGGGCGACACCGCGGTGGCCTCGATGATCAGCAGGCCGGCGCCGGACATGGCCAGGTTGCCGAGGTGGATCAGGTGCCAGTCGGTGGCGCAGCCCGCTTCGGCCGAGTACTGGCACATGGGGGCGATGACGATGCGGTTGGGCAGGCGCAGGCGGCCGAGGTCGAAGGGCGAGAACAGTGTGCTCATGGGCGTGATCGGATCGGTTGGGCGGGCCGGGGGGTGAAGGTGGAAGGATGGGTGAATTCGGCGCCCCTGTCGACCTCCGCCGCCGATCGCCGGGGCGTGCGCCGGCGCTTCGCACCGGGGGGGCGGAAATCGCCGCGGAAGGCGCCCGTTTCACGATGTGAATGCAGGTTTCGATGCCGTCGGGGGCGATAAGTGGTATTTTCCCCGGCGACAGCGATGCTGCTGCCGGCATGCCGCGCGGACGGCCTGCGGTCGTCATCGAATAGTCGGGACAAGATCTAAAACATCTAGGGGAAACAAATGTCTGCAGGGAATTCGAAGATCATCTACACGCTCACGGACGAGGCACCGCTGCTGGCGACGTGCGCGTTCCTTCCGATCATCCGGACCTTCACCGGCCCTGCAGGCATCGACATCGAGAAGGCCGACATCTCGGTCTCGGCCCGCGTGCTGGCGGAGTTTCCCGAGTACCTGAGCGAGGACCAGCGCGTGCCCAACACGCTGGCCGAACTGGGCAAGAAGACGCTCGAGCCCGACGCCAACATCATCAAGCTGCCCAACATCAGCGCCTCGGTCGCGCAGCTCAAGGCCTGCGTCAAGGAGCTGCAGGAAAAGGGCTACAAGATCCCCGACTACCCGGAAGACCCGAAGACCGACGAGGAGAAGGAAATCCGCACGCGCTACGGCCGCTGCCTCGGCTCGGCGGTGAACCCGGTGCTGCGCGAGGGCAACTCCGACCGCCGCGCCCCGGCTGCGGTCAAGAACTACGCCAAGAAGCACCCGCACTCGATGGGTGAGTGGAAGCAGTGGTCGCAGACCCACGTCTCGCACATGCACCACGGCGACTTCTACCATGGCGAGAAGTCGATGACGATCGACAAGGCGCGCGACGTCAAGATGGAGCTCATCACCAAGTCGGGCAAGACCATCGTGCTCAAGCCCAAGGTCGCGCTGCTCGATGGCGAGATCATCGACTCGATGTTCATGAGCAAGAAGGCGCTGTGCGCGTTCTACGAGAAGGAGCTGGACGACTGCCGCGAGGCCGGCATCCTGTTCTCGCTGCACGTGAAGGCGACGATGATGAAGGTCTCGCACCCGATCGTCTTCGGCCACTGCGTCAAGATCTACTACAAGGACGCCTTCGAGAAGCACGGCAAGCTGTTCGACGAGCTCGGCATCAACGTCAACAACGGCATGGTCGACCTGTACGACAAGATCAAGACCCTGCCCGAGTCCAAGCGCGACGAGATCATCCGCGACCTGCACGCCTGCCAGGAGCACCGCCCGGCGCTGGCCATGGTCGACTCGGCCAAGGGCATCACCAACTTCCACTCGCCCAACGACATCATCGTCGACGCGTCGATGCCGGCGATGATCCGCCAGGGCGGCAAGATGTGGGGTGCCGACGGCAAGCAGTACGACAGCAAGTGCGTGATGCCGGAGTCGACCTTCGCCCGC
>JARRBR010000128.1 GCA_029982755.1 Rhodocyclaceae bacterium | reverse complement strand
CAACGGCCGCGACCCGACCGAGGACGAGTACGCCAAGATCAAGGCGTGGACGCTGTCGACCGTGCGCGGCACGGTGCAGGCCGACATCCTGAAGGAAGACCAGGGCCAGAACACCTGCATCTTCAGCACCGAGTTCGCGCTGAAGATGATGGGCGACATCCAGGAGTACTTCGTCCATAACAAGGTGCAGAACTTCTACTCGGTGTCGATCTCCGGTTACCACATCGCCGAGGCCGGTGCGAACCCGATCAGCCAGCTCGCCTTCACGCTGTCGAACGGCTTCACCTACGTCGAGTCGTACCTCGCGCGCGGCATGCACATCGACGACTTCGCGCCCAACCTGTCCTTCTTCTTCAGCAACGGCATGGACCCCGAGTACTCGGTGATCGGCCGCGTCGCCCGCCGCATCTGGGCGGTGGCGATGAAGAACAAGTACGGCGCCAACGAGCGCAGCCAGAAGCTGAAGTACCACGTGCAGACCTCGGGCCGCTCGCTGCATGCGCAGGAGATGGACTTCAACGACATCCGCACCACGCTGCAGGCGCTGATCGCGATCTACGACAACTGCAACTCGCTGCACACCAACGCCTATGACGAGGCGATCACCACGCCGACCGAAGAGTCCGTGCGCCGCGCGATGGCGATCCAGCTCATCATCAACCGCGAGTGGGGCCTGGCCAAGAACGAGAACCCCAACCAGGGCGCCTTCATCATCGAGGAACTCACCGACCTCGTCGAGGAGGCGGTGCTGAAGGAGTTCGAGGCCATCGCCTCGCGTGGCGGCGTGCTCGGCGCGATGGAGACCGGCTACCAGCGCGGCAAGATCCAGGAGGAGTCGCTCTACTACGAGCACAAGAAGCACGATGGCTCCTACCCGATCATCGGCGTGAACACCTTCCTCAACCCGAAGGGCCAGGCGCAGCAGGAGATCGAGCTGGCGCGTTCGACCGAGGAAGAGAAGCAGGGCCAGTTGAAGCGCCTGGCCGACTTCCACGCCCGCAACAAGGCCGAGGCGCCGAAGTGGCAGGCCAAGCTGCAGCAGGCCGTGATCGACAACACCAACGTGTTCGAGGTGCTGGTCGACGCGGTGCGCTACTGCTCGCTCGGCCAGATCACCGACGCGCTGTACAAGGTCGGCGGCCAGTATCGCCGCAGCATGTAAGCGGAAACAGGTTCCTCCCCCTCTCCCAACTGGGACACGGCGCTTCGGCGCCGTTTTTTTTCGGCGCTAGAATGGCCGCTCTTCAGCCTCCGGCGCCCATCCGCGATGAACCTCACGACTCCTGCGCTGCTGTTCCCGGCGATCTCGCTGCTGCTGCTCGCCTATACGAACCGCTTCCTGACCCTGGCCCAGGTCATCCGTCAGCTCAACGCCTCGCCCGATCGCAGCGCGCCGCTGGTGCAGTGCCAGTTGCCGGGCCTCAAGCGGCGGATCACGCTCACCCAGTACATGCAGGGCTTCGGGGTGCTGAGCTTCCTGTTGTGCGCGCTGTCGATGTTCGCGCTGTTCCTGGAGGCGCAGGTGACCGGGCAGCTGATGTTCGGCGCCAGCATCCTGACGCTCGCCCTGTCGCTGGTGTTGTCGCTGGTCGAGGTGCTGATCTCGACCGAGGCGCTGTCGCTGGTGGTGCGCGATCTGGAGCAGGCCGCCCGTCCCGGCGAAGGCGGGCGGGCCTGACGGTGGCGTCTTTCAGCGGCTCGTGAGCTTGAGTTCGATGCGGCGGTTGCGCGCGTAGGCCTCCTCGTTGCTGCGCGCATCCAGCGGATGGAACTCGCCGTAGCCGGTGGCGGCCAGGCGCTGGGGCGGGATGCCCTGGCTGCGCAGGAACTTGACGATGGCCAGCGCGCGCGCGGTGGACAGTTCCCAGTTCGACGGGAAGCGGGCGTTGGAGATCGGCCGGCGGTCGGTGTGACCGTCCACCTGCAGGACCCAGGGCAGGTCGTCGGGGATCTCGGCCGATAGTGTCTTCAGCGTCTCGGCCAGCCGGGTGAGCTGGACCATGCCCTCGGCGCTGACCTCGTCCGAGGCGGTCGGGAACAGCACCTCGCTCGAGAACACGAAGCGGTCGCCCACGATCTGCACGTCCTTGCGCTCGCCGAGCACCGCCTGCAGGCGGCCGAAGAATTCCGAACGGTAGCGCGCGAGTTCCTTCACGCGCGCCGCCAGGGCGAGGTTGAGTTCCCGGCCGAGCTCCTCGAGCTTCAGGTCCTTGTCCCTGGCCGCGAGCTTGGCAGCGTCGAGCGCGGCGTTGAGCTGCTCGAGCTGCTCGCGCACCGCGGCGAGCTGGCGGTTCAGCAGCTCCACCTGGGCGATCGCCGCCGCGGACATCTCCTTCTGCTCCTTGAGGCCACGCTCCGAGGTGTCGAGCGCGCTCGCCAGACGCGCGACTTCCGCCTCGAGCTCGGCCTTCAGCTGCTGCAGGGCGGCGATGTCGGCGCCGAGGCGGGCGGCCTCCTCGCGCTGGGTCCTGGCTTCGTCCTGCGCGGTGTGGAGCTCGTCGCGTGCGGCGAGGATCTCGTTGCCGAGCGCTTCGCGCTCGCGCTCGGAGGTGGCGAGCGAGGCGGAGAGTTCGCCGACCCTGGCGTCGGCGAGTTCGCGCGCGCTTTGCGTCAGGCTCAGGGTCTGGGCGAGCGCTGCGAGTTCGGCGTTGAGCTGGCTGATCGCGCGGTCGCGGCCGCTGACTGCGTCGGCGAGCACGAACTGGCCGATCACGAAGATCAGGATCACGAACACCATCACCATCAGCAGCGAGGCGAGGGCGTCGACGAAGCCGGGCCAGAAATCGAGTGGCCGGCGGCGGGCGAGGCGGGCCATGGCTTATTCCGCTTTGTGGCCGCCGAGCGCGGCGGCGATGGTGCGGGAAAGCAGGCGCAGCTCGGCGCGCAGGTCCTCGGAGAACTGCGCGCCCTGGGCCGGCTGCTGGGCGAGCTGGCGGATCAGGCCGCGCAGGTCGTCCTGGGTGGCGGACAGCGCCGACAGGTCGCGCGACTCGCGGGTGATCAGATCGGCCAGCCGGGTGAGCTGGTTGTTGAGCTCGCCGAGGTGCTCCGCGGTGGCGCGGCGCTCGCGTTCCGAGTCCACCGCGGAACGCTGCATGCGCTCGATGCTCTCGGCGGTCTGCTCGAGCAGGGCCTGCACGTAGGCGGGCACGTTGCCCTCGCTTTCCATGCCCACGCCCGAGGGCAGCCTGGTCATGTGCGACAGCCACTCCTCGAGCTCGTTGTAGAAGCGGTTCTGCGCGTGGCCCGACTGCAGGTCGAGAAAGCCGACGATCAGCGAACCGGCGAGGCCGAACAGCGAGGTCGAGAAGCTGGTGGCCATGCCGCCGAGCGGCGCGTCGAGCTTGGTCTTGAGCGCCTCGAACATCGCTACCGGGTCGCTGCCCACGCTCATGCCGCCGATGATCTCGCCGATCGAGCGGATGGTGGTGAGCAGGCCCCAGAAGGTGCCGAGCAGGCCGAGGAAGATCAGCAGGCCGATCAGGTAGCGCGACAGGTCGCGCTGTTCCTCGAGGCGGATCTGCACGCTGTCGAGGATGGAGCGCATGGAGGCCGGCGAGAGGTGGAACTGGCCGCGCTTGCGGCTCGACAGCAGCCGTGCCATCGGCGCCAGCAGCACCGGGCGCAGTCCGCCCTGCAGCGCTTCCGGGTCGGCACTGTGGAAGTCCTCGATCCACAGCACTTCGCGCTGCAGGCGCCACACCTGGCGCAGATTCACGGCGATGCCCACCGCGAGCACGAACAGGATCACCCCGTTGAAGGCGGCGTTGGCGATGAACGCGTGCTTGAGCTGGGGCACGAGGGCAGCGGCGAGAGCCGCCACCAGCGCGAGAAAGACCGCCATCCAGGTGGTGACGTGGACGGGTTTGGTGAATTCCTTGCGTTCCATCGATGGATCTTCCCGAGAGCGTGGTGTCGTTCTAGCACCCATCCTGGGTGTTGGCATCGGCCGGAGTCTAGCGCGAATCCTGCGCGATTCCGAAGAAATCGCGCAGCTAGTGACGCCAGTCACGGCTCCGAACCATGAAACGCGGATAATTGCCGAGTGCCGTTCTCTTCCCGGCATCACCCGCCGGAATCAAGATAGACAACAAGACCAGTGATCGCTTTCGTCATGAACAGAGGGTTTGCGGTGTTCGCCGCGATGGTTTGCATGGCGCACCTGACGGGCACGGAAGTGCAGGCCGCCGAATTCGACCAGGCACCGGGGGTGCGCTGGGCGGTGAATGGCTTCGGCACGCTCGGCGCCGCGTATCACGACGAGGACAACACCCGCTTTCGGCGCAGCGTCGACCAGCGTGGGGGCGTTCGCGAGGGGCACGTCGAGGTGCGCAACGACAGCGTCCTCGGCATGCAGCTCAATGGCGTGTTCGATTCGCGCTGGTCGGTGATGGCGCAGGCGGTGAGCAGGCAGGACGTCGATCGCAAATGGACGCCGCAGCTGACCTGGGCCTTTGCCAAGTACGTTCCCAGTGACTGGGCGGAATTCCGCGTCGGGCGCATGGCGGTGGACATCTACCTGGATGGCGACTCGCGCCACGTCGGCTACGTGTATACGACGGCGCGCCCGTATGCGGATCTTTATGGCCGTCTCACCTTCGACACCTTCGACGGTGCCGATGCCACATTCCAGCATCCGCTGGCGGAAGGCCTGCTGCGCCTGAAGCTGTTCGGCGGGCGCACGCGCGGCGATGTCTACCTGAACGGCGAGGTCTATTCGCTCGAGCAGGGCCGCACCCTCGGTGCCACGGTGGACTGGATCGGCGAGGAGCTGAACCTGAAGCTGTCCTGGGGCAGCATGAGGACGAGCCGCGACCGGGTCGATCCGGCGCTGTTGGACGGGCTGGGCATGGCCTCCGCCTTTCCGGATGCGGGGGCGCGCCTGGCGGAAATCACGGATTCGAGCCGAATTTCCTACCTCGGCCTCGGCATGGGCTGGGAACGGGGCCCGTACTCGCTGCAGCTGGTCGCCACCGACATCGCGATGGACATCTATCCGGACTTCGAAGGCTGGGGCGTGGGTGCGACCGCGGCCTATCGCATCGGCGACTGGAAGCCGTTCGTGACCTATTCCCGCAGCATCATCGACCCGGTCGAGCGCCGCCTGGACCTGCCGGCCGGCGTCGACCCCGGTGTGGATGCCTTGATCGCAGGCTGGGAAATGGCCACCGGATACACCCGCCACGATCAATACACCATCGGCGCCGGCGTGCGCTACGACTTCGCGCGCAATGCCGCGCTCAAGCTCCAGGCCGACCGCATCGAGGCCAAGCGCTCGTCCACCCTGCTCGACGATGCCGGCATGCGCATCGACTCGCCGCGCTCGTTCACGCTGTTCTCGGCGACGCTGGACTTCGTGTTCTGAGCGCCTGCGCGGCCGGGGGCGGATCGTCCCCGGCGCACGGACATCGGCAACTGCAACAATTCAGTACATTCCACAAACAGTTGCGCAAAAGTGGCTTGCCACACTCCAGCCTGAACTGAATCGGACGCGCTTTCGCGTCCCGCCCGGGCCTTCGAAAAACAATCCCATGGCCCGGGTGCGGAGACAGACAGGACAAGACCAAAGGAGGAGTGTGGCATGGACACACGCACGAGCGCGTCCGACCACGGGCAGGTCGAGGCGGGGCTGGATACCTTTCCGCGTTACCTGATGCATCACGCGAAGGTTCGCCCGCAGCAGCCGGCGATGCGCGAAAAGGAATACGGCATCTGGCAGACCTACACCTGGGCGCAGGTGGCCGAGAACGTGCGCGCCATCGCCTGCGGCCTGGCGCAGCTCGGCTTCAAGCGCGGCGACCGCCTTGCGGTGGTCGGCGACAACCGGCCGCGTCTGTACTGGTCGGTGGCCGCCTGCCAGTGCCTCGGCGGCATCCCGGTGATGATGTACCAGGACGCGGTGGCGCAGGAGATGGTCTATGTGCTGCAGGACGCCGAGATCAAGTTCGCCATCGTCGAGGACCAGGAGCAGGTCGACAAGCTGCTCGAGATCCAGCCCGAGGCGCCGCTGCTCGAGCACGTGATCTACGACGATGCGCGCGGCATGCGCCACTACACCCAGCCTCTGCTGATGGGCCTGGACGAGCTGCAGGAGATGGGGCGGATCCACGACCGCAACCAGCCCGATTCGCTCGATGGCGAGATCGCCAAGGGCGCCTCCGACGACATCTCGATCATGCTGTACACCTCGGGGACCACCGGCAAGCCCAAGGGCGTGTGCCAGACCCATGGTGCCTTCATCGCCGCGGCGCGCGGCGGCATGCAGTTCGACAAGCTCACCGACAAGGAGGATATCCTGTCCTACCTGCCGATGGCCTGGGTCGGCGACCACCTGTTCTCGTTCGCGCAGGCCATGGTGGCGGGCTTCACGATCAACTGCCCCGAGTCGGGCGAGACGGTGATGACCGACCTGCGCGAGATCGGCCCGACCTATTACTTCGCCCCGCCGCGCGTGTTCGAGAACCTGCTCACCCAGGTGATGATCCGCATGGAAGACGCCGGGGCGCTCAAGCGCAGGATCTTTCATCATTTCATGGACGTCGCCCGCCGCTGCGGCGCCGACATCCTCGACGGCAAGCCGGTGTCGGGTGGCGATCGCTTCCAGTACTGGCTGGGCAACCTGCTGGTGTATGGGCCGCTCAAGAACGTGCTCG
The DNA here is from genome assembly GCA_029982755.1 of Rhodocyclaceae bacterium. Taxonomy (GTDB): domain Bacteria; phylum Pseudomonadota; class Gammaproteobacteria; order Burkholderiales; family Rhodocyclaceae; genus Thauera. The sequence goes on along the minus strand of JARRBR010000128.1, from coordinate 2,734 downwards.
GCATGAGCCGCATCCGCGTCGCCTACACCGCCGGTGCGGCGATCGGGCCGGACCTGTTCCGCTTCTACCGCTCGATCGGCATCAACCTCAAGCAGCTCTACGGCCAGACCGAGACCTGCGCCTACGTGTGCCTGCAGCCCGACGGCCAGATCAAGCTCGATTCGGTGGGCAAACCGGCGCCCTTCGTCGAGGTCAAGCTCGCCGACAACGGCGAGATCCTGGTCAAGGGGCCGATGCTGCTGAAGGCCTACTACAAGCGCCCCGACGCCACCGCCGAGTCGATCAACGCCGAGGGCTACTTCATGACCGGCGACGCCGGCTACTTCGACGAGGACGGCCACCTGAAGATCATCGACCGCGCCAAGGACGTCGGCAAGATGGCCGACGGCACGATGTTTGCGCCCAACTACATCGAGAACAAGCTCAAGTTCTTCCAGCACGTCAAGGAAGCGGTGACCTTCGGCGCCGGCAAGGACTTCGCGACCGCCTTCATCAACATCGATCTCGAGGCGGTGGGCAACTGGGCGGAGAAGAAGGGCATGGCCTACTCCGGCTACACCGACCTGGCCTCGCAGCCGGCGGTGTATGAGCTGATCCGCGACTGCGTGGAGAAGGTCAACGCCGACCTCGCCGCCGACCCCAACATGAGCGGCTCGCAGATCAGGCGCTTCCTGATCCTGCACAAGGAGCTCGACGCCGACGACGGCGAACTCACCCGTACGCGCAAGGTGCGGCGCAACTTCATCGCCGAGAAGTACGGGGTGCTGATCGAGGCGATGTTCGAAGGCAGGAAGACCCAGTTCATCGAGACCCAGGTCAAGTACGAGGACGGCCGTACCGGCAAGGTCTCGGCCGACCTGCGCATCGAGGAAGTGAAGACCTTCGCGCCGCAGGCCGGCAAGCGCGCGGCCTGAGGAGACGAGGCATGAAGATGACCGACATGAACATTTCCCCCGCTGCAGCGCAGGCGGGCCGCCGTTTCGGCGAGGTGATCCTCGACCTGCAGAACATCTCGCTGCGCTTCGGCGGCGTGAAGGCGCTCACCGACATCAGCTTCGACATCCGCGAGCACGAGATCCGCTCGATCATCGGCCCCAACGGCGCGGGCAAGAGCTCGATGCTTAACGTGATCAACGGCGTATACCACCCGCAGGAGGGGCGCATCCTGTATCGCGGCGAGGAGCGAAAGCGGCTCGAGCCCTACATGGCGGCGCGCCAGGGCATCGCGCGCACCTTCCAGAACATCGCGCTGTTCAAGGGCATGAGCGTGCTCGACAACATCATGACCGGGCGCAATCTGAAGATGAAATCCAACATCTTCCAGCAGGCGCTCTACTGGGGCGCGGCGCAGCGCGAAGAGATCGCTCACCGCGAGAAGGTGGAGGAGGTGATCGATTTTCTCGAGATCCAGAACGTGCGCAAGACCCCGGTGGGGCAGCTGCCCTACGGTCTGCAGAAGCGCGTCGAGCTCGGTCGGGCGCTGGCGGCCGAGCCGTCGATGCTGCTGCTCGACGAGCCCATGGCCGGCATGAACGTCGAGGAAAAGCAGGACATGTGCCGCTTCATCCTCGACGTCAACGACCAGTTCGGCACCACCATCGTGCTCATCGAGCACGACATGGGCGTGGTCATGGACATCTCCGATCGCGTCGTGGTGCTGGACTACGGCAAGAAGATCGGTGACGGCGCGCCCGACGAGGTGCGCAACAACGAAGACGTCATCAGTGCCTATCTCGGCACGTCGCACTGAGCGGGGAGCACCATGGGATTCTTTCTTGAAACCTTGTTCGGCGGGTTGATGGCCGGCATGTTGTACTCGTTGATCGCACTCGGTTTCGTGCTGATCTACAAGGCTTCTGGCGTGTTCAACTTCGCCCAGGGCGCGATGGTGCTGTTCGCCGCGCTGGCGATGTCGCGCTTCGCGGAGTGGATTCCGCAGTGGCTGGGCTTCGAGAGCCTGCTGCTCGCCAACCTGCTGGCCTTCATCGCCGCGATGGCGGTGATGGTGGTGCTGGCGTGGGCGATCGAGCGCCTGTGCCTGTCGAAGCTGGTCAACCAGGAAGGCATCACCCTGCTGATGGCCACGCTCGGCATCGCCTACTTCCTCGACGGCTTCGGCCAGACCCTGTTCGGCAGCGACATCTACAACATCAACGTCGGCATGCCCAAGGATCCGGCCTTCATCCTCGAGGGCATGTTCGAGGGTGGGGTGATGATCAGCAAGGAAGACCTCGTCGCCGCGGTCATCGCCGCGCTGCTGGTGGTGGTGCTGGCGCTGTTCTTCCAGAAGACCAAGACCGGCCGTGCGCTGCGCGCGGTGGCGGACGACCACCAGGCGGCGCAATCCATCGGCATCCCGCTCAACAAGATCTGGGTCATCGTGTGGTCGGTGGCGGGCTTCGCCGCACTGGTTGCCGGCATCATCTGGGGCTCCAAGCTCGGCGTGCAATTCACGCTGTCGCTGGTGGCGCTCAAGGCGCTGCCGGTCGTCATCCTGGGCGGGCTGACCTCGGTGCCCGGTGCCATCATCGGCGGCCTCATCATCGGCGTGGGTGAGAAGCTGTCGGAGATCTACATCGGGCCGATATTCGGCGGCGGCATCGAAATCTGGTTCGCTTACGTGCTTGCGCTCGGCTTCCTGCTGGTCCGTCCGCAGGGGCTGTTCGGCGAGAAGATCATCGATCGCGTCTGACGCGGCTACCGACTCCGGGAGAACATCCGAATGCTGTACAGA
>JARRBR010000127.1 GCA_029982755.1 Rhodocyclaceae bacterium | reverse complement strand
GGGGTAGAAGTAGTTCTTGCGCGCGAACACGCTCTTGTCGGCGACGTGGGCGCCGATCGCCAGGCCGAAGCGGATCGCGCGCTCGACCGCGCCGCGGTTGAGCACCGGCAGCACGCCGGGCAGGGCGATGTCCACCGCGCTCGCCTGGCGGTTGGGCTCGGCACCGAAGGCGGTGCTGGCGCCGGAAAAGATCTTGCTGGCGGTGTTGAGCTGGGCGTGGACTTCCAGCCCGATGACGACTTCCCAATCGGATCGGCTCATGGTCTGTTCTCGTGTTGCACGTGGCCGTTCACCGGGCTCAGTGGCACTGGCCACTGGCGCGGTCGATGATGATCGGCCACAGGTAGTCGAAGGCGCCGCGGCTGCAGCGCGCGGCGCAGTTGGCGAAGCCGACGGTGACGGCCTTGCCCTGTTCCCAGATGTTGACCTGGCAGCCGTCGGCGGCGCGGAGCTGTATGCTGGGCTTCTCGCGCGTCTGCGTGAACGGGCCGTCGAAGCGGCAGCTGCCGCGGCGCGGGATGTCCACGTCGGCGTTGAAGGCCTTGACCTTGGACTGCGCGACGTCGAGCGTGATCCGCGTGACGTAGCCGGCCTCGTCGCGGAAGCGGCAGTCGGCGCGCACGTCGAGCGGACGCCAGGGCATCGGTCGCAGACGCTTGCCCGCCGAGCTCGGGCTCGCGAGCACCTCGTCGCTGATCGGCTCGTCGGCGGGGGGCGGCAGGCCGGGCAGCGCGCATGCCGCCAGCAGCACGGCGGCACCGAGCGCGGCGAGGCGGCCGGTGAGCGGGCGCAGCGACGTCTTCATGCGGTCGGCCGGACTCAGGCGACGCAGCCCGGCCGGCGCGCGTGCCAGTCGGTGGCCTGCTGGAAGCGGTGCGCGGCGTTCAGCAGCCGGGTCTCGGCGAAGTAGTCGCCGATCAGCTGCAGGCCCACCGGCAGGCCGTCGGCGCCGAAGCCGGCCGGATGCGACAGGCCGGGCAGGCCGGCGAGGTTCACCGCGATGGTGTAGATGTCCGACAGGTACATCTGCACCGGGTCGTCCGCCATCTCGCCCAGCGCCCACGCGGTGGTCGGCGTGGTCGGGCCGGCGATGAGGTCGCAGTGCTGCAGCGCGGCCTGGAAGTCCTGCGCGATCAGGCGGCGCAGGCGCTGCGCCTGCAGGTAGTAGGCGTCGTAGTAGCCGTGCGACAGCACGTAGGTGCCGACCAGGATGCGGCGCTTGACCTCGGCGCCGAAGCCCTCGGCGCGGCTCTTGCCGTACATGTCGGCGAGGTCGCCGTAGTCGGCGGCGCGGTGGCCGTAGCGCACGCCGTCGAAGCGGCTGAGGTTGCTCGAGCACTCGGCGGGCGCGATCACGTAGTAGGCCGGGATCGCCAGCCTGGCGTTGGGCAGCGACACCTCGACCGTGGTGGCGCCGAGCGCGCGATACTGCGACAGCGCGGCCTCGACCGCGGCGCGCACGTCGTCGGCCATGCCCTCGGCGAAGAACTCGCGCGGCAGGCCGATGCGCAGGCCCTCGAGCGGCCTGGCCGGGGCGGGCGCGGCGAGCGCGGCGGCGTAGTCCTCGGTCGGCCGCTCCAGGCTGGTGGAGTCGCGTTCGTCGAAGCCGGTCATCGCGGCGAGCAGCAGCGCGCAGTCCTCGGCGCTGGCGCCGAAGGCGCCGCCCTGGTCGAGCGAGGAGGCGTAGGCGATCATGCCCCAGCGGCTCACCAGGCCGTAGGTCGGCTTGATGCCGGTGATGCCGCAGTACGCCGCCGGCTGGCGCACCGAGCCGCCGGTGTCGCTGCCGGTGGCGATCGGCGCCAGGCGCGCGGCCACCGCGGCGGCGGAGCCGCCCGAGGAGCCGCCGGGGATGCGCTGCGTGTTCCAAGGGTTGCGGGCCGGGCCGTAGTACGAGCTCTCGTTCGACGACCCCATCGCGAACTCGTCCATGTTGGCCTTGCCCAGGCTCACCGTTCCGGCGGCCTTGAGCAGGCTGACGACGTGCGCGTCGTAGGGGCTTACGAAGTTCGACAGCATCTTCGAGCCGCAGGTGGTGAGCACGCCTTCGGTGCAGAACACGTCCTTGTGCGCGAGCGGGATGCCGGTGAGCGGCCCGGCGCTGCCGGCGGCGATGCGTGCGTCGGCGGCGCGCGCGGCGGCGAGCGCGCCCTCGCGATCGACGGTGATGAAGGCGTTGAGCTCGGGGTTCAGCGCGTCGATGCGGTCGAGGAACAGGCTCGCGAGTTCGACGGCGGAGATCTGCCGCGCGTCGAGCGCGCGGCGCAGTTCCGGAAGGGAGGCGTTGATCATCTTTCGGTCAGGCAGGTTGGCGCCGCGGGGTGGTCGGGGCCGTCAGGACCGACGGCGTCGAGGGTCCGCGGCGCGGATCATTCGATGACTTTCGGCACCAGGTAGAGCCCGGCTTCGGTCTGCGGCGCGACCTGCTGGAAGGCGTCGCGGCGGTCGGTCTCGGTGACCACGTCGGCGCGCAGGCGGGTGGCGAGTTCCTGCGGATGGCTCATCGGCTCGACACCCGTGGTATCGACCGCCTGCATCTGCTCGATGAGGCCGAAGATGCCGTTCAGCTTGGCGCGGGTGGCGTCCAGTTCGGTGTCGGAAAGCGCGATGCGCGCGAGGCGGGCGATGTGCCCGACTTGTTCATTGGACAGCGACATGAGGTAACAAAACCTGCTGAATCCACAAAGGTTTGTAGGTTATCATAACTGTCTTTGCCCCGCCCGGGGCTGCACCGCATGGCGCTGATGGGCGGGGTATTCGCGTTGCCGTGCGGAATCCAGGCGCGGCGGCACGCGGCTCGACCACTCCACCGGTTTCGGAAGGCTTCATGTTCGGTTTCCTGCGCTCCTATTTCTCCAACGATCTCGCGATCGACCTCGGTACCGCCAACACGCTGATCTACGTGCGCGGCAAGGGCATCGTGCTGGACGAGCCCTCGGTGGTCGCGATCCGCACCGAGGGCGGGCCCAACGCCAAGCGCACCATTCAGGCCGTCGGCCACGCGGCCAAGCAGATGCTCGGCAAGACGCCCGGCAACATCACCGCGATCCGCCCGATGAAGGACGGCGTGATCGCCGACTTCGTGGTCACCGAACAGATGATCAAGCAGTTCATCAAGAAGGTGCACGACTCGCGCTTGTTCTCCCCCAGCCCGCGCATCATCATCTGCGTGCCCTGCGGTTCCACCCAGGTCGAGCGCCGCGCGATCCGCGACGCCGCGCTGGCGGCCGGCGCCTCGCAGGTGTTCCTGATCGAGGAGCCGATGGCGGCGGCGATCGGCGCCGGCCTGCCGGTGTCGGATGCGACCGGCTCGATGGTGGTCGACATCGGCGGCGGCACCACCGAGGTCGGCGTGATCTCGCTCGGCGGCATGGTGTACTCGGGCAGCATCCGCGTCGGCGGCGACAAGTTCGACGAGTCCATCGTCAACTACATCCGCCGCAACTACGGCATGCTGATCGGCGAGACCACCGCCGAGAAGATCAAGAAGGAAATCGGCTCCGCCTTCCCCGGTTCCGAGGTGCGCGAGATGGAGGTCAAGGGCCGCAACCTGGCCGAGGGCATCCCGCGCAGCTTCACGATCTCGTCCAACGAGATCCTCGAAGCCCTCACCGAGCCGCTCAACCAGATCGTCTCCGCGGTCAAGATCGGCCTCGAGCAGACCCCGCCGGAGCTGGGCGCCGACATCGCCGAGCGCGGCATGATGCTGACCGGCGGCGGCGCGCTGGTGCGCGACCTCGACCGCCTGCTGATGGAAGAGACCGGCCTGCCGGTAGTCGTCGCCGAGGAGCCGCTGACCTGCGTCGCGCGCGGCTGCGGCATGGCGCTCGACAAGATGGACAAGCTCGCTTCCATCTTCACCTCCGAGTGAGGGTTCGCCCCGGCAGCCGCGCCGGGGCGCCCTGCCTCCCATCTGACGGCCCCTGGTTTTGCGGATGTCTCTCGTCGGCCATCAGCCTCCCCCGATCTTCAAGCGCGGACCGGCGCCGCTTGCGCGCCTGTTCGTGTTCGTCGCCGTCTGCCTGGCGCTGCTGGTGGCCGACCTGCGCTTCCGCTACCTGGAAGTCATGCGCAATGCGCTGTCGGTGGTCACCTATCCGCTGCAGATGGCGGCGTCCACGCCGGCCGACGTGGTGCGCAACGCCGCGCGCTACTTCGGCACCCTGATCGACGTCCAGCTCGAGAACGCCGAGCTGCGCCGCCACCAGCTCGGCGCCGGCGAGCGTTTGCTGCGCTTCGAGCATCTGGAGCAGGAGAACGCCCACCTGCGCGAGCTGCTGCAGATGTCGCAGCGCGTGCAGACCCGGAGCATCGCCGCCGACATCCTGTACAACGCCCCCGATCCCTTCGCGCGCAAGGTCATCCTCGACCGCGGCGCGCAGCAGGGCGTGGAGGCCGGGCTGGCGGTGGTGGACGCGCACGGCGTCATCGGCCAGGTCACCCGCGTGCATCCGATCCAGTCCGAGGTCACGCTGCTGACCGACCGCAACCAGTCGATCCCGGTCAGCGTGGTGCGCAACGGCGTGCGCGGCGTGCTCTACGGCGTCGGCCGCGGCATGCTGGAGATGCGCCACGTGCTCGCCGACGTCGACATCCAGCCCGGCGACCAGCTCGTGACCTCGGGCCTGGATGGGGTGTTCGTGCCCGGCCTGCCGGTGGCGACCGTGACCCGCGTCGATCGCGACGCCGACGCCTTCGCCCGCATCGAGTGCGAGCCGCTGGCGGCGATCGAGCGCAGCGTGCAGGTGCTGGTGGTCGGCCGCGCCGCCTATCCGCCGCCCCCGCCGCCGCCCGCAACCGAGGAAGGACGCTGAACCATGCAGCCGACCAACCGTTCCAGCCGCATCCTGCTGCCGGTCAAGCTGTGGTTCGTGTACCTGAGCCTGTTCGTCGCGCTCGGCCTCGAATACATCCCTACCGGGCGCACGCCCGGCCTGCCCGACTGGGTGGCGCTGGTGCTGGCGTTCTGGTGCGTGCGCGAGCCGCTGCGCATCGGCCTGGGCGCGGGCTTCGCCTTCGGCCTGCTGATGGACGTCGGTCTCGGCGCGGCGATGGGCCAGCATGCGCTCGCCTACGTCGTGCTCGCGCACCTCGCCAACAGCCTGGCGCGCCGCGTGCTGTGGTTCCCGGCCTGGCAGCAGGCGCTGCACGTGCTGCCGCTGCTGCTGTTCGCACAGGTGCTGATGGTCGCGGTGCGCCTGCTCGCCGGGGCCGAGTTCCCGGGCTGGTCGTATTTCCTGTCGAGCTTCAGCAGTGCGCTGCTGTGGACGCCGCTCTCCTTGCTGCTGCTGCTGCCGCAGTACCAGCCGGTCGAGCGCGATGACAACCGCCCGATCTGAGGCCGGCGGCCGATGACCGAGTTTCGCGCGCCCGCGGTCGATCTCGCCCGCTTCCGCCTGCGGGTCGTGGTGGCGGTGCTGTTCGTGCTCACCTGCCTCGGCCTGCTCGCCGCCCGCTTCCACTACCTGCAGGTGCAGCGCCACGACTACTTTCTCACCCGCGCCGAGGACAACCGCATCGCGCTGCTGCCGGTGGTGCCGCACCGCGGCACCATCGTCGACCGTAGGGGCGTGGTGCTGGCGCGCAACTACGCCACCTACACGATCGAGATCACGCCCTCGCAGGTGCGCGACCTCGAGGCGACGCTCGACGAGCTCGCCACCCTGGTGCCGATCGACGCCCGTGACCGGCGCCGCTTCCGCAAGCTGGTCGAGGAGAGCCGCAATTTCGAGAGCATCCCGCTGCGCAGCCGGCTCACCGACGACGAGGTCGCGCGCGTGGTCTCGCAGCGCTACCGCCTGCCCGGCGTGGACGTGAAGGCTCGCCTGCTGCGCGACTATCCGCAGGGCGCCACCGCCTCGCACGTGATCGGCTACATCGGCCGCATCAACGAACGCGACGTCGAGCGCATCGAGGAGGAGGGCCAGACCGCCAACTACCGCGGTACCCAGCACATGGGCAAGGCGGGGCTGGAACAGTCCTACGAGCAGGAGCTGCACGGCACGACCGGGGTCGAGCAGGTCGAGGTCAACGCCGGCGGGCGCGCGGTGCGCGCGCTGTCGCACACCCCGGCGACGCCGGGCAACGACCTCGAGCTCACCCTCGACATCGAGCTGCAGAAGGTCGCCGAGAAGGCCTTCGGCGATCGCCGCGGCGCGCTGGTGGCGATCGAGCCCTCGACCGGCGGCGTGCTGGCGCTGGCGTCGATGCCGACCTACGACCCCAACCTTTTCGTCGACGGCATCTCGACCCAGGACTGGAAGGCGCTCAACGAGTCGCCGGACCACCCGATGCTGCACCGTGCGATCTATTCCGCCTATCCGCCCGGCTCCACCTTCAAGCCGTTCATGGCGCTCGCCGGGCTTGAAACCGGCAAGCGCACCGCGAGGCAGGCGATCCACGACATCGGCTACTTCAACTTCGGCGGCCACCGCTTCATGGACGACAAGATCGGCGGCCACGGCATGGTGGACCTGCACAAGTCCATCGTGGTGTCGTGCAACACCTACTACTACCAGCTCGCCAACGACCTCGGCATCGACGGCATCGCCGGCTTCATGGCGCCCTTCGGCTTCGGCGAGCGTACCGGCATCGACCTGCCGGGCGAGGCCGCCGGCGTGCTGCCCTCGCCGGAGTGGAAGCGCGGCCGCTTCCGCAGGCCCGAGCAGCAGCGCTGGTTCGCCGGCGAGACCATCTCGGTCGGCATCGGCCAGGGCTACAACGCCTACACCCCGCTGCAGCTGGCCAACGCGCTCGCCGCGCTGGTGAACAAGGGCAAGCTGTTCCGCCCGCACGTGGTCAAGTACGTGGTCGATTCGCGCACCGGCGAGCGGCGCGCGATCGAGCCCGAGCCGCTGCGCCAGATCCCGCTGCGGGATGCGCACCTGAAGGCGGTGCTCGACGCCATGGTCGACGTCAACGTCAGCGGCACCGGCAAGCGCGCGTTCAAGGGCGCGCCCTACAGCGTCGGCGGCAAGACCGGCACCGCACAGGTGTTCTCGCTGCGCGGCCAGCGCTACGTCGAGGGCCGGGTGCGCGAGCGCCTGCGCGACCATTCCTGGTTCGTCGCCTACGCCCCGGCGGAGAACCCGAAGATCGCGCTCGCGGTGCTGGTCGAGAACGGCGGCTTCGGCGCCCAGTCGGCGGCGCCGATCGCACGTCAGGTGATCGACTATTACCTGCTCAACCAGCCCGTCGCCGCGCCGGCGGTCGAGGACCCGGAAGCGCTGGAGGGCGCCGACGACGAGGCCGGCGAGCATCTCCACGAGCATGAGGAGGCGGGCGCCGCCGTGGCGCATGCGGACGACGCGCCGCCACCCGGGTCCCCGCAGCCGGCGTCGCGCGCGCCGGCTGCGCTGCCCGTCCAGGCGCCCGCAGCGCCGGCGAGGAGTGGCCGATGAACGAGAGCCGCTTCAATCCGCTCGCGCTGGTGCGCGGCTTCCTGCGCCCGATCGATCCGGTGCTGATGCTGGTGCTCGCGGTGCTGCTCGGCTACGCCCACGTGCTGATGCAGAGCGCTTCGCCCGAGCGTCTGGATGCGCAGGTCAGCCACATCGGCATCGCGCTCGCCGGCATGTGGGTGCTGGCCTGGTTGAAGCCGCAGCGCCTGCTGTCGTTCGCGGTGCCGTTGTACCTGCTCGGCGTGCTCCTGCTGGTCGCGGTGGAGCTGTTCGGCGAGGTGTCGAAGGGCGCGCAGCGCTGGCTCGACCTCGGCGTCGCGCGCATCCAGCCTTCCGAGCTGATGAAGATCGCGATGCCGCTGATGCTGGCCTGGTTCTTCCAGGTGCGCGAGGGGCAGACGCGCTTCGTCGATTTCCTCGTCTCCGGCGTGCTGCTGGTGGTGCCGGTCGGCCTCATCCTGGTCCAGCCCGATCTCGGCACCAGCCTGCTGGTGGCCGCGTCCGGCCTGTACGTGATCTACTTCGCCGGGCTGTCGTGGAAGCTGCTGATCCCGCTGGTGGTCGCCGGCGTGATCGCGCTCGGCTCGATCGTCGCCTTCGGTGACACCCTGTGCCAGCCCGAGGTCGACTGGCAGGTGCTGCGCGAGTACCAGAAGCAGCGCGTGTGCACCCTGCTCGACCCGACCCGCGACCCGCTCGGCAAGGGCTTCCACATCATCCAGTCCACGATCGCGATCGGCTCCGGCGGGGTGATGGGCAAGGGCTGGATGAGCGGCACGCAGACCCACCTCGCCTTCCTGCCCGAGCGCCACACCGACTTCATCTTCGCCGTGCTCGCCGAGGAGTTCGGCCTGGTCGGCGCGCTGGTGCTGCTCGCGACCTACGTCGTGCTGCTGCTGCGCGGCTTCCACATCGCGGCCAACGCGCCCACCCATGCCTCGCGCCTGCTCGCCGGCGCGATCACGATGATCTTCTTCACCTACGCCTTCGTGAACATGGGTATGGTGAGCGGCATCCTGCCGGTGGTGGGCGTGCCGCTGCCCTTCATCAGCTACGGCGGAACTGCGCTGGTCACGCTCTGTCTGGGGATCGGCATCCTGATGAGCATCCAGCGCAGCCGTTTCGCCGACAAGAACTGAAGGCCCGAGAACAGCATGAATCCCGAGCACGCCACATTGCCGGGCGCACGCAGCGACGTGCGCCCGACCGATCGCAACCCCGCGCCCCTGCTGCGCCGCCTCGCCCTCGCCCTCGGCCTGGGCTGCGCGGCGGTGCTGCTGTCCGCCTGCGGCTCGACGCCGAAGCGCGACGCGGAGCAGGCGGGCGTGTCCACAGGCGAGGCGAGCGCGCAGGCGGGCGCCCGTCCGTCGGGCACGCGCCGCGGCGGCGGCTACTACAAGGACGACGGCCCGGACGAGGTGGTGCCCGAAAACCTCGACGACATCCCCGACGCCGAGCCGCGCGCGGAACCGCTGCACCGCTTCGCCAACCGGCCCTACCACGTCATGGGGCAGAGCTTCGTGCCCGCCACCGAGGTCCGCCCCTTCCGCCAGCGCGGCCACGGGAGCTGGTACGGCCGCCGCTTCCACGGCAATCCGACCTCCAGCGGCGAGCCCTACGACATGTACGCGATGACCGCCGCCCATCCGACGCTGCCGATCCCGAGCTATGCGCGGGTGACCAACCTCGGCAACGGGCGCTCGGTGGTGGTGCGGGTGAACGACCGCGGACCCTTCCTGCGCGGGCGGGTGATCGACCTGTCCTACGCCGCCGCGCACAAGCTCGGCTACGTCAATGCCGGCAGCGCGCAGGTCGAGGTCGAGCAGATCCTGCCGAGCGAGGCGCCGCTGACGGTGGCCACGCGCGAGGTGCCGCCGCTGCGGGCGCGCGCGAACGAGGGTGTGGTGGCGGCCGATACGCCGCGGCCGGAGGCTCGGCCGCTGCCGCCGCTCGCCCGGGCCGCAGCGGAGGCGCCCGCGGCCGAGCCGGTG
>JARRBR010000126.1 GCA_029982755.1 Rhodocyclaceae bacterium | reverse complement strand
TCGTCATCAGGGCGGCTCGGGTCGGATCTTTTCCGCGTCGATTTTTTCCCAGGCAACTGGAAACCGAAGGTGACGGTGAGATTTTCAACACCCTGCTAGATGCAGGGCGATCGGCGTTCGATGTTGAGCAGGGCCGTTTACTCAGGAGGCGAGGCAAATGTTTGAAATCGTTGAGAAGGAACCGACCGGGACCGTCATCAAGGTGGTCGGTGTCGGTGGTGCGGGTGGCAATGCGGTCGATCACATGATCCGCGAGGGCGTGAAGGGCGTGCATTTCATCACCGCCAATACCGACGCCCAGGCGCTCAAGCGCAGCCTGGCGCCGACCAAGGTGCAGCTGGGCAACACCGGCCTCGGCGCCGGCTCCAAGCCGGAAGCCGGTCGCGCCGCCGCGCAGGAGTCGCGTGAGGACATCGCCGCCGCGCTCGAGGGCGCGCACATGGTGTTCATCACCGGCGGCATGGGTGGCGGCACCGGTACCGGCGCTGCGCCGGTGGTGGCCGAGATCGCCAAGGAGATGGGCCTGCTGACCGTCGCCGTGGTCACCAAGCCCTTCGACTTCGAGAACCGCATCCGCGTCGCCGAGAGCGGGATCGAGGAACTGACCCGCCACGTCGACTCGCTGATCGTCGTGCTCAACGACAAGCTGCTCGAGGTCTTCGGCGACGACGCCGGCTTCGAGGAGTGCTTCCGTTCCGCAGACAACGTGCTGCGCTCGGCCGTGGGCGGCATCGCCGAGATCATCAACGTCCCCGGCCTGGTCAACGTCGACTTCCAGGACGTGCGCACCGCGATGGCCGAGATGGGCCGCGCGATGATGGGTTCGGCCGAGGCCGCCGGTCTCGATCGCGCGCGCATCGCCGCCGAGCAGGCCGCGGTGTCGCCGCTGCTCGAGGGTACCGAGCTGTCGGGCGCGCGCTGCGTGCTGATCAACATCACCGCCAGCAAGTCGCTGAAGATGTCGGAAGTGCGCGACGCGGTGAAGACGGTGCAGGCTTTCGCCGCCCCGGAAGCCTTCGTCAAGTACGGCACCGTGTTCGAGGACACCATGGAAGACCGCATCCGCATCACCGTGGTCGCCACCGGCCTCGGCGCGCCGCGCGCCGCGCGTCAGCCGGTCATGCAGGTGGTGCAGGGTACCGGCACCTACGGTCCGGCGATGGGTGGCAGCATCGACATGAACAGCCTCGACGTGCCGGCGGTGATGCGCAGCGGTCGTCGCTCGACGGTCGAAGCGATGAGCACCAGCGGCGTCGGCACCTACGACATTCCGGCCTTCCTCCGTCGCCAGGCCGACTGAACGACGACAGGGACGGCTGGCGCAGGCGCGCTGTCGTCCCCGTCGTCGGTGGGAGCGGGCCTGCCCGCCAAGACCGCCTCCTTTGCGGGCAGGTCGGCTCCCATGCAAGGTCGCGCCGTCCGGTGTCCGGGTGACACCCGGCCGGGCCGGCCGTGATGCAATGCGAACCCGCGTGTGGACCGTCGCCTCCGGTCCCCACGCGGGTTCTGTCGTTTGCGCTGCTGCTTTGCAACATCCGCTTGCGCAACAGCGTGTTTCGATTGGGGCGATAGCCCGGCCGCATTCGGGTCGCGTGCTAAAATGACTGATCTAAAAAGGAAAACGAACATGATCAGGCAGCGCACCCTCAAATCCATCGTCAAGGCCACCGGTGTCGGTCTGCACGGCGGCCGCAAGGTGACCCTGACCCTGCGTCCGGCGGCGCCCGACACCGGCATCGTCTTCCATCGCGTCGATCTCGATCCGCCGCTGACCCTGCCCGCCGACCCCTATGCGGTGTGCGACACGCGCATGTGTTCCGGGCTGGAGAAGGGTGGCGAGAAGGTCGGCACCGTCGAGCACCTGATGTCGGCGCTCGCCGGCCTCGGCATCGACAACCTGCACGTCGACGTCGATGCGCCGGAGATCCCCATCCTCGACGGCAGTTCGGCGCCCTTCGTGTTCCTGCTCCAGTCCGCGGGCATCGAGGAGCAGAAGGCGGCGAAGAAATTCCTGCGCGTCAAGAAGGCGGTCGAGTACGTCGAGGGCGACAAGTGGGTCAGGCTCGAGCCCTATGACGGCTTCAAGCTGTCGTTCTCGATCGTGTTCAACCATCCGGCGATCGACTCCACCTCCACCCAGGTCACGATCGACTTCGCCGAGCAGTCCTACGTCCGCGACGTGGCGCGCGCGCGCACCTTCGGCTTCATGCAGGACGTCGAGTTCATGCGCGCCAACGGCCTCGCCCTCGGCGGCAGCCTGGAGAACGCGATCGTGATGGACGAGTACCGCGTGCTCAACGCCGAGGGCTTGCGCTACGCCGACGAGTTCGTCAAGCACAAGGTGCTGGACGCGATCGGCGACCTCTACCTGTGCGGCCACCCGCTGCTGGCGGCGTATTCGGCGCACAAGGCGGGGCATGCGCTCAACAACCAGATCCTGCGCGTGCTTCTGGAAGACAGGGAGGCGTGGGAGATCGTCAGCTTCGATCAGGACGCTTCGACGCCGGCGGCGGTGTCGCACCAGTTCGCACCCCTCGGCCAGGCTTTCGCCTGAGTCCGCCGCAGCCCGGGACCGTCCCTCATGCTGATCATGCGCCTGCTGTTGCTGCTCGCCGTGCTCGCCATCGGCGGCTCGATCATCCTCTGGCAGCTGACCGGCAACCCCCGCTACAAGGCCTGGGCGTGGAAGTCCTTCCGCGCCGCGGTGGTCGTCGTCTTCATCTTCTTCGCCCTGTTCGCGATCGAGCGCGTCCTCGCGCCCGTGGCCTGAGCGGGCCGCTCGTTCTCAATCCTTGCCGCGCCTGACCAGGCGCTCCAGCGAAGCGCGCAGGGGGGAATCCGCCGGCAGGCTGTGCGCGAAGGTCTCCAGGCTGGCCTTGGCAGTGGGCGATATGTGGCGCTCGGTGGGCGGGCGTCGCCACTCGACCTCCTCCGGCGTACCGACCTTGACCTTGATCGCCTGCACGGGGTGTCCGCCATGCTGCAGGCGCTCCAGGATGCTGGGCAGGAGCTGGCGCAGGCGCACCGCGGCGGCACCGCCTCGCGCGCTCACCACCAGGGTGCCGTCCTTGAGGTTGGCGACCTGGCACTGGCCCTGAAGCTGCGGCGGCAGGCAGGCGTCGAGCGCCCCCTGCACGCGGCGCAGGCGGGCGGCATGGTCCTGCAGGCGGGCGAGGGCGTCGCCGCTGGCGAGGAAGCGGTGGAGCAGCCGGGTCATCGGGTGAGTGCGTGAAGCGTCATCAGGCGGGCGGGTGCGCCATGATAAACTCTCGCCTTTGCCGAATCGACGTCGAACCCAAAACATGATCTCCGGCCTGCTCAAGAAAATCTTCGGTAGTCGCAACGACCGCCTCGTCCGCCAGTACATGAACACCGTGCGCAAGATCAACGCCCTCGAGGCCGAGATCTCCGCACTGTCCGACGAGGCGCTGCGCGGCAAGACCGCAGAGTTCAAGCAGCGCCTGGCCAGCGGCGAGACGCTCGAGGCCTTGCTGCCCGAAGCCTTCGCCGTGGTGCGCGAGGCCGGCAAGCGGGTGCACGGCATGCGCCACTTCGACGTCCAGCTCGTCGGCGGCATGGTGCTGCACAACGGCAAGATCGCCGAGATGCGCACCGGCGAGGGCAAGACCCTGGTCGCCACGCTGCCCGCCTACCTCAACGCGCTGTCCGGCAAGGGCGTGCACGTGATCACGGTCAACGACTACCTCGCCAGCCGCGATGCCGACTGGATGGGGCGCATCTACGGCTTCCTCGGCCTGACCACCGGCTGCAACCTGTCGCGCATGACGCACGAGCAGAAGCAGGCCGCCTACGCCGCGGACATCACCTACGGCACCAACAACGAGTTCGGCTTCGACTACCTGCGCGACAACATGGTGTATGCGGTGCACGAGCGCGTGCAGCGCGGCCTGCACTTCGCCATCGTCGACGAGGTGGACTCGATCCTCATCGACGAGGCGCGCACGCCGCTGATCATCTCCGGCCAGGCCGAGGACCACACCGAGCTCTACCTGAAGATGAACCAGGTCGCGCCGATGCTGAAGAAGCAGCAGGGCGGCCTCGACGACAAGGACGAGGTGCTCGAGCCCGGCGACTACACCGTCGACCTGAAATCACACCAGGTGCTCCTGACCGAGCAGGGCCACGAGACCGCCGAGCAGATCCTCGTGCGCATGGGCCTGCTCGCCGAAGGCGCCGGCCTCTACGATCCGGCCAACATCCTGTTGGTGCACCACCTCTATGCCGCGCTGCGCGCGCATGCGCTGTACCACCGCGACCAGCAGTACGTGGTGCAGAACGGCGAGGTCGTCATCGTCGATGAGTTCACCGGCCGCCTGATGCCCGGCCGGCGCTGGTCCGACGGCCTGCACCAGGCGGTCGAGGCCAAGGAAGGCGTGCGCATCCAGGCCGAGAACCAGACCCTGGCCTCGATCACCTTCCAGAACTACTTCCGCATGTACGGCAAGCTCGCCGGCATGACCGGCACCGCCGACACCGAGGCCTTCGAGTTCCAGCAGACCTACGGCCTCGAGACCGTGGTCATCCCGACCAACCGGCCGATGCGGCGCAAGGACGAGAACGACAAGGTCTACCGCACCGCGAAGGAAAAGTGGGATGCGGTGATCGAGGACATCCGCGGCTGCGTCGAGCGCGGCCAGCCGGTGCTGGTGGGCACGACCTCGATCGAGACCAACGAATTCCTGTCCGGCGTGCTGAAGAAGGCGAAGATCGAGCACCAGGTGCTCAACGCCAAGCAGCACGAGAGCGAGGCGCAGATCGTCGCCCAGGCCGGCCGTCCCGGCATGGTCACCATCGCCACCAACATGGCCGGTCGCGGCACCGACATCGTGCTCGGCGGCAACATCGAGAAGCAGGTTGCCGCGGTGCGCGAGGAGGAGGGCCTGTCCGACGCCGATAAGGAGGCGAAGATCGCCACCATGCGCGCCGAGTGGCAGAAGGTCCATGACGAGGTGATCGCCAACGGCGGCCTGCACATCATCGGCACCGAGCGCCACGAATCCCGCCGCATCGACAACCAGCTGCGCGGCCGCTCGGGCCGCCAGGGCGACCCCGGCTCCAGCCGCTTCTACCTGTCGCTGGAAGATCCGCTGATGAAGATCTTCGCCGGCGAGCGCCTGAACGCGATCATGGTGCGGCTGAAGATGCCCGAAGGCGAGGCGATCGAGCATGCGATGGTCACCCGCTCGCTGGAGTCGGCGCAGCGCAAGGTGGAGCAGCGCAACTTCGACATCCGCAAGCAGCTGCTCGAGTACGACGACGTCGCCAACGACCAGCGCAAGGTCATCTACCAGCAGCGCAACGAGCTGCTGGAGAGCGAGGACATCACCGATACCATCCGCGCGATGCGCCAGGGCGTGCTGCACGACATCTTTCGCCGCTACGTGCCGGTCGACAGCGTCGAGGAGCAATGGGAAATCCCCGCGCTCGAGCAGGCGCTGCTGTCCGAGTGCCAGCTGCGCGTGCCGGTGGGCGAATGGCTGAAGGCCGAGCCGAGCCTCGACGACGAGGCCATCCTCGAGCGCATCATCCAGGCCGGCGAGGAGACCTACGCCGCCAAGACCGCGATCGTCGATCCGGCCGCCTGGCACCAGTTCGAGCGCAACGTGATGCTGCAGAGCCTCGACACCCACTGGCGCGAGCATCTGGCGGCGCTCGACCACCTGCGCCAGGGCATCCACCTGCGCGGCTATGCGCAGAAGAACCCGAAGCAGGAATACAAGCGCGAGGCCTTCGAGCTGTTCGAGACCCTGCTCGACACCGTGCGTGCCGACGTCACCAAGGTCCTGATGACGGTGCAGATCCGCACCGAGTCCCAGCTCGAGCAGGCCGAGGTGCCGCCGCAGGTCGAGAACGTGCAGTACCAGCACGCCGACTACGACGAGGCGCTGGGCAAGGCTGCAGACGCCGAGGCCGGCGCGCAGCCGCAGCAGCACGCCGGACCCAAGGTCGGCCGAAATGATCCCTGCCCCTGCGGCTCGGGCAAGAAGTACAAGCACTGCCACGGCAAACTGAACTGACCCCCTCGCTCCGGAGAACCGCATGGCCGTCAATCTCGTCACCCCGAACCCCGCCGACCTGAAGCCCGTCGCGGGCGTGCGTCTCGGCGTCGCCGAAGCCGGCATCCGCAAGGCCAACCGCCGCGACCTCACCGTGATCGAGCTCGCCGCGGGCAGCCGCGTCGCCGGCGTGTTCACCAAGAACCGCTTCTGCGCCGCGCCGGTGCAGGTGTGCAAGGCGCACCTGGCGGGCGGGGCGATCCGCGCGCTGGTGATCAACACCGGCGTGGCCAACGCCGGCACCGGCGAGCCGGGCCTGGTCAATGCGCAGGCCACCTGCGCGGCGCTGGCGCGGCAGATGGGGATCGAGGCCGGGCAGGTGCTGCCGTTCTCCACCGGCGTGATCCTGGAGCCGCTGCCGGTGGACCGCCTGGTCGTCGGCCTGCCGAAGGCGGTCGCCGGCCTGCGCGCCGACGGCTGGTTCGACGCCGCGCACGCGATCATGACCACCGACACGCTGGCCAAGGCGGTGTCGCGGCAGGTTCAGATCGGCGGCCGGACGGTGACGCTGACCGGCATCAGCAAGGGCGCGGGCATGATCAAGCCCAACATGGCGACCATGCTCGGCTTCCTCGCCTGCGATGCCGCGGTGTCGCAGGCGCTGCTGGATGGCCTCGTCAAGGAGGCGGCCGACCTGTCCTTCAACAGCATCACCGTCGACGGCGACACCTCGACCAACGACTCCTTCATCGTCATCGCCACCGGCGCCGCCGGCAACGCCGAGATCACCGACGCGGCCAGCGCCGACTACGCGCTGCTGCGCGACGCGGTGGTCGAGGTCTCGATCGCGCTCGCCCAGGCCATCGTGCGTGACGGCGAGGGCGCGACCAAGTTCATGACGATCGCGGTGGAAGGCGGCAGGGACCGCGACGAGTGCCGCAAGGTGGCCTATGCGGTGGCGCACTCGCCGCTGGTCAAGACTGCGTTCTTCGCCTCCGACCCCAACCTCGGCCGCATCCTGGCAGCGATCGGCTACGCGGGTGTCGACGACCTCGACGTGTCGACGCTGCGCGTGTGGCTGGGCAACCCGGACGAGTCGGTGCTGGTCGCCGAGCACGGCGGGCGCGCGGCGAGCTATGTCGAGGAAGCGGGGTCGCGGATCATGAAGCACGCCGAGCTCACCGTGCGCATCGATCTCGCGCGCGGTGCGGCGGCCGCCACCGTGTGGACCTGCGACTTCTCCTACGACTACGTGAAGATCAACGCCGACTACCGCAGCTGAGCCATCGCGGCCGCACGAAGAGACGCAGCCCCGCAGGCCGCAAGGGCCGCGCGGGGCTGCGTCTTTTCATGCGGCCTCGCCGCACCACCGTGGATCGGATTGCAGCGGCGCAGTCTCAGTTGCACAAGCCGAGCACGCGCTCCTGCTGGGAGCAGTTCGCCCGCTTCGTTGCGGTGAATGCCGATGGCCCCGCCTGGACGCAGGCGCGCAGCTGACGCTCGGTCACCGGCGAATAGGTCCAGCCCTTGCCCAGCGCGGGCAGGGCCAGCGCCACCTCCTTCCACTTCGGATGGCCCTCGGCCTGAAGCCGCGGGAAGTTGCGGCACAGTGACTGCGCGAACTGGCGCAGATGCCGCACGGTTTCGGGGCCGGTGTAGTTGTAGGTCACGAGGAAGGCCTTGACCGCGATGCCGGCGGTGTCCTCGCTCAACAGGTTGGGATAGCTGGCCGCGCGGATCGTCGCCGGGAAGTAGGTGGCGAGGGCTGCGCGCGTGCTGTCGTTGGCCGGATCGAGCTTGAGCAGCTTGATGTACTGGCGCACCTCGGGCTTCATCTCGGTCAGCAGCTTCGCGGGCTGGCCGGCGACGACCACGACCACGTCCAGCGTCTTGTCGGTGATGAGCTTGACCAGCGCCTCCTCGTTGCTCAGGTAGCTGGCGTTGTCCTCGGCGAGCGGCGCGCCGAACATCGACCGGTAGAGCGTCGTCGCCGACAGCGCGGTGCCGCTGCCGAGCGGGCCGACGTTGATCTTCCTGTCCTTGATGTCGTGGACGTGCTCGAGCGGCGCATCGGCGCGGACGATGAAATAGATCTCCTCGTTGTAGAGCGGCATGATCACCCGTAGCGGACTCACCATCCTTGCCGCCTCGGCATTGCCTTCCCGGCCCTGGTCGATGAAGGCCTGATAGACGTCGGACTGGACGAGGGCGAACTTGACCCCGGGCTCGTAGCGCAGCCGGCGGACGTTCTCGGCCGAGCCTGCCGAGGGCAGGGCGTCGAGCGTGATGTCGGCGGCAGGCGCGACGACGGTGGCGAGGTCGCGGCCGATCTGGATGTAGGTACCGCGTTCGGATGCGGTCACGATCTTGTATTCGGCCGCCGCGAGGGCGGGCGCCGCATGCAGCAACGTGCCCGCGCAGGCGAGCATCCCCAGGGCAGATCTGATCATGGTGTTCCCCCTCCGTGGTTATCTGAAGCCTTCGCCGCACAGCCCGAGGGCGTCGATGGCCGGACTGCAGCCGGCGGGCGCCGTGGCTGGCGGTGGCCGGGGAGCGTTCGTCGGCGCCGGGTCGGCAGCGGCGCCGAGGTCGGCTTCCGCGTGCGGGGCGGCCGCCGGCGCTGCGGACGACTGCTCGTCGGTCGCCGGCTCGTCGGTCGCCGTGTCGACGGGCACGGGGGCGGGCTCGGGCTGCTGCGGCGTTGCGGTGGTGCCGGCGGATTCGGCTCCGTCCGCGGCGGGCGTTGCACCGGGCGGCGGCGGGGTGTCCGGTGTCGGTGCAGGCGCCGGCTCGCCCGCTTCCTGTGTTCGCTCCGGCGGGGCGAGGGGCGGCGCGGCGACGTTCGCATCGGCCGGGACGGGCGTGGGAGGTGTTCGCGCCCTCATCGCCCCTTCACCGTCCGCGGTGGTCCGCGGGTAGATCAGCAGGGCGCCTGCGGCCACCAGCGCCAGCAGCACGAACACCTTCCAGTGCGCGCGCGACGGTTGCGCAGGCGGCGCCGCGGCGGGTGGGCCGCCGTCGTCCACGTCTGCCACCGTGATGCGGGGCGCAAACGGCTGGCCGCACTTGTGGCAGTTCGTCGCCGAGACCTTGTCGATCGCGCCGCAGGCCTCGCACAGCTGCAAATCGAGCGCGGCGCCGCAGGCATTGCAGAATTTCGCGTCGACCGGATTTCCGTGCTTGCAGAACGAGCAATGAACGACTTCCATGGGAATCGGCCCGAAGGGACAGGGAACTGCCTTCCAGATCAGCTTTTCGCCACGATGCGGCAGGCCGCGCGCCTGCCCGGGAAATCCGTGCCGCGATTCCGTTTTAGGGAAGCTCTGATCTATTCAGAGCCTGTAAAATACGCCGGTCATAAATCGCGTCGCCACCATGAAGCAAACGACCTTCGCCTCGCTGGCCTTCGA
>JARRBR010000125.1 GCA_029982755.1 Rhodocyclaceae bacterium | reverse complement strand
CAGCACCGGGGCGACGCCCTCGAAAGGCTCGTCGAGCAGCAGCAGGCGGCGGCCCGGCATCAGCGCGCGCGCCAGCGCCACCAGCTTCTGCTGGCCGCCGCTCAGCTGCAGCGCGCGGCGGTCGCGGAAGTCGCGCACCTCGGGCATCAGGCCGTAGATCCACTGCAGGCGCTGGGCGGCGTCCTTGAGGCCGTTGGCCCAGGCCGGCATCAGGATGTTCTCCTCGACGGTCAGCTCGGGAATCAGGCGGCGGTCTTCCGGCAGGTAGCTCACGCCGAGGCCGGCGCGGCGGTAGCCCGGCACCGCGGTCATGTCCTCGCCGTGGATGCGCACCGCACCGGAATCCACCGGCAACAGGCCCATGATGCTGCGCATCAGCGTGGTCTTGCCGGCGCCGTTGCGGCCGATCAGGCCCACCATCGCGCCCTCCGGCACTTCCATGACGACATCGCGCAGGATGGGCGTGCGGTCGATGGAGACGTTCAATGCTTCGATCTTGAGGGTCATGCCGCGCTCCTTTGGCTGGCGGGCGTGACGTGGCCGTGGCCGTGGCCGATCACCAGCTCCTGCACGCGGGAATCGGCGAACACCGCGGCGGGCTGGCCGTCGCTGATGATTTCGCCGCTGTAGAAGGCGAGCACGCGCGAGACGTAGCGTTCGACGATCTCCATGTCGTGCTCGACGAAGAGGACGGTGACGCCGTGCTGGCGCACCGCCGCCATCACCGTGTCCATCAGCGGGAATTTCTCCTCCACGCTGACGCCGCTGGTGGGTTCGTCCAGCAGCAGCATGCGCGGCTTGCCGATCAGCGCCATGGCGATGTCGACCAGCTTGCGCGCGCCCTGCGGCACGGTGCGCACCACGGTGTCGCGATAACGAACGACCCCGAACTCGTCGAGGATCTCGTCGGCGCGGCGGATGCGCTCGCGGCTGCGCAGGCCGCCGAAGAAGGACGGCCGCGGCCCTTCGGCGGCAACCAGCGCGATCAGGAGGTTGTCCAGCACGGTGAGTTCCGGGAACAGCTGGGCGACCTGGAAGGAGCGCGTCATGCCGCTGCGGATGATCTGGCGCGGCTTCTGGCCGACGATGGAGCGGCCCTCGAACAGGATCTCGCCCGAGGACGGCGGCAGGTAGCCGGTAACCATGTTGATGAAGGTGGTCTTGCCGGCGCCGTTGGAGCCGATCACGCCGACCACCTCGCCGGTGTCGATGCGCACGTTGAGGTCGCGTGCCGCGGTGACGGCGCCGAAGCTGCGGTTGAGGCCGCGGGTTTCGAGGATGGCGGTGCTCATGCTGCGGCCCTCCGCTTGCCGGCAACCAGGCTCCACAAACCCTTGGGCAGGAAGATGATGATGGCGAGCAGCACGAAGCCGAGGATCATCTGCCATGAGTGCGGCGCCAGCTCCAGCGCGTAGGTGCGCACCAGGGCGAACAGCACCGCGGCGACGAAGGGCGCCGCCACATGGGTGGTGCCGCCCAGCAGCGCGATGAAGACGAATTCGCCCGAGGTCGTCCAGAACGCCATCTCCGGGTCCACATGGCCGGTGGCGAGCGCGGTGAGCGCCCCGCCGACCGCCGAGATGCCGGCGGCGAACAGATAGTTGGCGTAGAGGATCCAGCGCGGCGACAGGCCGAGGAACTCGACGCGGATCTCGTTCTCCTTGATCGCCTCGTTCACCCCGCCCAGGCCGGACTTCATGTAGCGGTTGAGCGCCAGCGCCAGCCCGCCGGCGATCAGCACCGTCAGCACGAAGATCGCCAGCTTCTGCTCCTGGCCCTGCGGCGCCCAGCCCAGCAGCGTCGGCGCATGCACGTTGAAGCCGTCGGTCGAGCCCAGGGTCGGGTTCTTGACGATGACGCCGAACAGGATCATCGACAGCGCCAGCGACAGCATCGCGAAGAAGATGTCGCGGTAGCGCGTCATCAGCAGGCCGATGATGGCCGCCACCCCCACTGCGACGGCCACGCCGAGGCCGATCAGCGCGAACACGTCATGCACGTCGAGGAATGCGCCGCCCATGCCGACGGCGTAGCCGCCGATGCAGAAGAACAGGCCCTGGCCGAAGGACACCAGCCCGGCGCGCATCTGGATCACCACGCCCTGCACCACCAGCGCCTTGGCGAAGGCCAGGGTCAGGATGAAGGTGAGCCAGCTCGGCAGCAGGAAACCCGCTGTCAGCAGGATCACCGTGGCTGCGAGCAGCCAGGTTTCCGTCTTGTCCAGTCTCAACATCAGATCTTCCTCGCGAGATTGCGTCCGAACAGGCCCTGCGGACGCACCGCGAGGACCAGCGACATGACGCCGTAGATGACGAACAGCTCGATCTGCGGCGCCAGATGCACCGCCACCGAGCGGGTCAGGCCCACCAGCAGCGCGCCGACGATGGCGCCTTCGATGCTGCCCAGACCGCCGACTACCACCACCGCGAAGGCCAGCACGATCACTTCCACGCCGATGCCGGGCGACACCGAGATGGCCGGTGCGGTCAGCGCGCCGGCGAGCGCGCCCAGCGTGGTGCCGACGACGAAGGTGGCGGCGAACATCAGCTTCACGTTCACCCCCATCGCCACCGCGATCTCGCGGTCCTGGATGACGGCGCGCAGCACCTTGCCGCGGTTGGTGCGGTTGAGCACCAGCCAGCAGGCGGCGCCGATCAGCACGGAGACCGCGATCAGCGCGAGGTCGTAGTTGGCGAAGGTGAGTTCGCCGAAACTGCTGCGGCCGAGCAGGCTGTAAGGCTGGTAGGTGAAATAGGGATCGACGCCGAAGATGAGCTTGGTGGCGTCCTCCAGGATCAGCAGCAGCGCGTAGGTGATGATCACCATCAGGATTTCGTCGCGCTTGTACATGAACTGCAGCAGGCCCTGCTCGACCAGCAGGCCGATGAAGAGGCCGGCGGCCAGCGCGGCGCCCAGCAGCAGCAGGTAGCTCCAGTAGGGCGCGCCATCGCCGCCGGCGAAGTACCAGCCCACCAGCGAGGCGCCGCTGTAGGCGCCGATGGAATAGAAGCTGCCGTGGGCCATGTTCAGGATCCGCATTACCCCGTAGATCACGGTGAGGCCGGCGGCGACCAGGAACAGCCAGGAAGCGTAGATCATCCCGTCGATCAGGATGGCGTAGAGCGTCGTCATGCGCTTTGCTCCGGTGGAAACAAGGGGGGGCGCCGGCGTGCGGGCCGCCGGCGCGCTCGGACTCAGTGGCTTACTTGCACTGGGCGCCGGGGAAGCCGGCCTTGATCCACGCGGCGGCGGTGGTGCCGTCCGGCGGGGTCACGCACTCGCCGCTGTAGTGGCGGACATTGGCGAGGGTGGCCTTGCCCGACTTGGCGTCGAAGCTGTACTCGCCGTAGGCGATGCCCTGCAGCGCCTGGTGACCGCCGGCGCGGGCCATCTGCACGGTGCCGGATACCGACTCGAAGTTGAGGCCCTTGAAGCTCTTGGCGACGGCCTCCTTGGCCGGGATGGTGCCGGGCTTGGCGCCGGTCTTCTCCACCGCGGCCTTGAGACCGAGGATGGCCTGGGCCATCTTGAAGGCCGGATAGGTCGGTTCGATCTCGTTCTTGCCGCGATAGGCGGTGCGGAACCAGTCGCTCAGCGGGTTCTGCGGCGCGAAGGCGCCGAAGGGGCCGCGGGCGCCGAGGATGAGGCCGTTGGGGGCCTGGCCCTTGAAGCGGTCGAGCGCGGATTCGCCGCAGGTCAGCACCGCGGCGCGCTTGTCGAACAGGCCGCGCGCGGCGCCCTGCAGCACCAGCGCTTCCATGTCGCCGCCCCAGAAGCTGCTGTGGATGACGTCGGGCCGGCTCACGCTGATCGCCGAGATCTCGGCGCCGTACTGGCCCTGGAAGAGCTTGGGCAGCTGCTCGGTCGCCACCTTGACGCCGGGCTTGAGCTGCTGGATGGCGGCCGAGAAGTCGGCCCAGGAGTCGTGACCCCAGGCGTAGTTCTGCTGGATGCTGGCCACCGAGTCGAGCTTGCGGCCGCTATCGACCAGGTAGCGGGCGGCGCCGATGTTGTCGATCGCGGCGTCCAGGCCGGTGCGGAAGACATAGGTGGGCGCCTTGTTCTCCTCGAACAGGCGCGAGGTGCCGCAGTCGAAGAACACCGTCGGCATCTTGAGCTCTTCGGCCACCGGCGCGATCGCCAGGCAGTCGCCGGAGGAGATGTAGCCGATCACCGCATCCACCTTGTGGCGCTCGGCGAGGTTGCGGAACTCTTCCACCTGCTTGGTCGCACCGCCGTTCTCGTCGACGATCACGGTCTCGATCTCAACCCCGTTGATGCCCTTGAGGTTGTAGGGCGCCGGCAGCTTGCCTTCGTTGAGCGCATCGACCAGCACCTTGGCGCCGTTGAGCGAAGGCACGCCGAAGGGGCCGGCGGCACCGCCCGACAGGAAGGTGACCACGCCGATACGGAACTTGCCGTTGTCGGCGGCCAGCGCCGGGGCGGCGAAGGCCAGGCTCGCAGCAAGTGCGACGGCGGTTGGTACGATGCGGGAAGTGGTGCGTCTCATCAGGTGTTTCCTCCTTGGTAAAGCCTTGTTTTCAGGGTTGCAGCGTCGCCGCACCCGCTGCGCGGGCACGGCGCTCGCGGACGAGTTCGGGCGGTGGTTTGAGGTCTTCGGCCGCATACACCGTCCAGTTGCCGGGCATCACGCGGGCCGGCGGAAAGCGGGTGTCGGGCACCACCTCGCCGACCGCCTGCATCTGGACGATCTGATGGGTGTCGGGGTCGATGTAGGAGGTGAAGCCGTCGGGGTCTTCGGGCAGCTGCAGGCGCAGCCCTTCCATGGCGCGCACCACCGCGTCGATGTCGGCGACGCCGCCGGCCTGCTCGATGGCGGCCGCGATCGCCATGATTCCGCTGTAGGCGCCTTCGGCCGCATAGGTCGGGTAGCGGCCCTCGGCGCGGTGGAAATCGGCGACGAAGCGGCGGTTGCGCTCGGTTTCCGGCCAGTTGTTGTGGTGGCGGGCGGAGACGATCAGCCCCGGCGGCGCATAGTCGCCGAGCGCCAGCATCACCTCGTAGTTGGCACCGGTGTCGAAGTTGGCCAGCCGGGTGTGCTTGAAGAAGTCGGTGCTGCCGGCCTGCTTGAGGAAGGCGACGAAGTCCCCGCCCCACAGCGCGGTCACCACGATCTCCGGCTCGGCCTTCTGCAGCGCGGCAAGGTAGGAGGAGTAGTCGGGCTCGTAGAGCTTGGGCCACAACATGCCGACCAGTTCGTAGCGCACGCCGAGGCGGTCGAGGCTGTCCTTCAGGTCCAGCCACGAGACGTGACCGTAGTCATAGTCCGGCGCGATATAGGCCAGCCGCTTCCAGCCGGTCTTCTTCTGCAGTTCGGCGAGGTAGCGCGCGCCGGCCGCCATCGAGGCGTAGGAGTCGTTGCTGACGCGGAAGTAGTACTTGTGCAGCGCCTCGATGGTGAGCCGCGACGAGGCGTGGTCGGTGCCGACCATGATGACCCGGTGGCGCAGCGCGACCTGGCTGACCGCATGGGCGACGCCCGAGCTGACCATGCCGCACAGGAAGCGCGCACCGTCGCGGGCGATGAAGTCC
Source organism: Rhodocyclaceae bacterium (assembly GCA_029982755.1). Classification (GTDB taxonomy): domain Bacteria; phylum Pseudomonadota; class Gammaproteobacteria; order Burkholderiales; family Rhodocyclaceae; genus Thauera. The sequence continues at coordinate 4,012 of JARRBR010000125.1, read as the reverse complement.
TCGGCCATGCGGACCGCATAGGAGGCCTTGGAGCGGGTGTCGTCGATGATGACGCGCAGCCGGGGCGCCTGCGGCGAACGCGCGGCAATGTCGGCCAGCGCGAGGCGCATGCCGGCGATGCTGTCGCGGCCGTAGATCGCGGCGCGGCCGGTCATCGGGAACATGCAGCCGACGGTGGCGTCGGCATCGGCGGCGGCAGCGCCGATCTCGACGCGGGCCTGGGCGCCGTTGGTGGCGGCCACGGCGAGCAGCAGCAAGGTGGCGGCGCGGATCAACCGGCGCGCGCAATGATGGCGAAAGTGCTTGAACATCTGTCCCCTCCTCGATGTCGTTTCGGCGCGCTCGCGCGCCTACGACTTTGGTTGCAATAACAGCAATGCCCGTGCCAGCATCTGCCGAGCACGGACAAGACCATGATTAATAATAGGAAATGAATGAAAACGGGGCGCGCCGCGGCGGTACGGCGGGCGCAGGCGCGCGCGGGCGAGCGGAAACCGCTCGGCGGTGCGCGCGCGGATGAGCGGAAACCGCTCGTCAGAGACCGAGGCGCTGCAGGCGGCGCTTGAGCGCGTGGCGCGAGATGCCGAGGAGGTCGGCCGCCCGGGCCTTCTGGCCGCCGGTCTGACGCAGGGCGGATTCGAGCAGCTGGCGTTCGGTGTCCGCGAGCTGGCATTCGATCGACGCGGCGGCGGCGGCCGGCTGCGTTGCAGCGGCAGGCGGCGCGCCGTGCATCTCGCGCGGCAGGTCGGCGGGCAGGATCAGGCTGCCCGGCCGCAAGATGGTGAGGCGCTCGATCAGGTTCTTGAGCTCGCGCACATTGCCCGGCCACGGGTGGCGCAGCAGCAAGGCCTCCGTTTCGGCCGCGAAGCGGATCGGCGCGCAATGCTCTTCGCGCGCATAGCGCTCGGCGAAGTGGCCCGCCAGCGCGACGATGTCGGCGCCGCGCGCGCGCAGCGGCGGAATGGCGATCTGGATGACGTTGAGGCGGTAATAGAGGTCTTCGCGGAAGCGCCCGGCGCGCACTTCCTCTGCAAGATCGCGGTTGGTGGCGGCGACCACGCGCGCGTCGGAGCTCAGCGCCTTGCCCGAGCCGATCGGGCGATAGCTGCCGTTCTCCAGGAAGTGGAGGAACTTGGCCTGCAGCGCGAGCGGCAGCTCGCCGATCTCGTCGAGGAAGAAGGTGCCGCCGTCGGCCAGTGTGACCAGACCGACGCGCTTCTGGTGGGCGCCGGTGTAGGCGCCCTTCTCCGCGCCGAAGAGTTCCGCTTCGATCAGCTGCTCGGGCAGCGAAGCGCAATTGACCTCGATGAAGGGGCCTTGCGCGCGTGCGCTGCAACTGTGTACCGCGCGCGCCACCAGCGCCTTGCCGGTGCCCGATTCGCCGAGCAGCAGCACGCGGCCGGAACTGCTGGCGGCGATGCGGCGCACCGTGTCGCCCAGCTCGCGCATCGCCGGGCTGTCGCCCACCAGCTCGCCCGAGCCGACCGCCGCCTGACGATGAAAGCTGAGTTCGGTGCTCAGCTTCTGGCGATCGAGCACCGTGGCGACGAGATGGAACAGATCCTCCAGCTCGAAGGGCTTGCTGAGATAGTCGGCCGCGCCCTTCTTGACCGCCTGCACCGCGGCGCGGGTGTCGCCGTGGGCGGAGATCATCACCACCGGGATCTCGGGCAGGTCCTGGCGCAGCCGGTCGAGCACGTCCAGCCCCGACATGTCGGGCAGGCGCAGGTCGAGCAGCACCGCCGCCGGCTGCAGGCGCCGCGCGGCTTCCAGCCCGTCGGCGCCGGAATGGGCGCCGTGGGCGACATAGCCCTCGCCCTTGAGTGCGAAGCTGAGCGAGCGCACCAGGGCCACTTCGTCGTCGATGATGAGGATGTCGGTCATGCGGCTTCTCTCGGGGTCGGGATGAGGACCTGAACCGTGGTGCCCTGCCCCGCTACGCTGGCGATGACGAGACGTCCGCCCTGCACTTCGGCGAGCTGGCGGGCGATGCTGAGGCCCAGCCCGGTGCCCTTGGGTTTGGTGGTGAAGAAGGGGTCGGTGATGCGCGCCAGGATCTCGGCGGGGATGCCGCAGCCGGTGTCGCGCACTTCGATCAGCCCCTCCCCGGCGCCGGCCGGCGCCGAACGCAGGGTGACGACACCGCCGGGCGGGGTGGCCTGGATCGCGTTGAGCACCAGATTGATGCAGATCTGGATCATCTGGTCGCGGTCGGCACGGAACACGATGCCGGCATCGCCCTGGGTGTTGAGCGCGACACCGGCGTCCGCCGCTGCCGACGCCAGCTGTGCGGCGATGCGGGCGAGCAGCTCGCGCGCGGGCACCGCTTCGAATTCCGGCGGGCGCGGGCGGCCGAACTGCAGCAGGTCGCCCATGACCCGGTTGAGGCGGTCGATTTCGGCGCCGACGTCTTCCAGCAGCGCCAGCCGTTCGCCGTCCTTCTCGCTGCGCGCCAGTGCCTGCACCGTGGTCTTGATGGTGGCGAGCGGATTGCGGATCTCGTGGGCCACGCCGGTGGCGAACTCGCCGAGCACCGCCAGCCGCTCCACCCGCACGGTGCGTTCGATCAGCGCCTGCAGCTTGCCCGCCATGGCGTTGAAGGCGCTGGCGACGCGGCCGATCTCGTCCTCGCTGGCGGTGGCGATGCGATGGTCCAGCTGACCGCTGGAAATGGCAGCGGCGCCGCGGGTGAGCGGTTCCAACCGCTGGCGCAGGCGGCGGGCGAAGCGCGAGAACAGCACGATGATGACCAGCACCGCGGTCAGGCTGGCGAAGTACAGGCCCTGGCGCGCGGTCATGAAGGGGCGGAAAAGCTGGTCCGGGTCGATCACCAGCATGGGCTGCCAGCCGGGCAGGACCTCCGGCCCGGCCACCATCTTGCCGGTCGGCGACACGGGCTGGCCGACGACGTCGAAGTAGCCCATCGGCGTCTTCAGTACCGGTTGCAGGATGCCGGCGTAGGTGGCGTCGCCGAGCAGCTCGGTGACCGAGGCCAGGCGCACGTGCAGCGCGATGCTGCCGGCTTCGTCGCCGTTGTGCAGATTGCGCAGCGGCTGGCGGATCAGGAACCAGCCCGAACTGCCCGCGCGCGGCGCCACCGGTCCGACCACGTCCACGCCGGCGGCCTGGGTGATCGCCAGTCCGGCGAGCGAGAAGGGTTCGCCGCTCCAGTACGGTGTGCCGGAGGCGGCCTGGCCTGCGGTGATGCGAGTCAGGCTGCCGTCGGGGGCGAGCAGCAGGATGCCGTAGAGATCGGGGACGTCGGCTTCCAGCCGGAGCAGCCCGTCGAGTTCGGGGTCGGCGATGGGGGCGGTCTGGAGCGCCAGCTGCGGTACCGCCGGGTGGTTGGACAGCGTCTCGATCTGGTAGACGCGGACGTCGAAGAAGGCGTTGATGCGGCTGGCGGTGGCGGTCAGCTGCGCGCTGATGCGTTCGCCGGTGATCTGCTCGAGCAGCACACTGGCGTGGCGGTCGTAGAGCACGGCGACCACGATCATGGGCAGGACCGAGCCGAGCAGCGAGACCAGGAAATATTTGCGGACGATACTGTTGCCGATCTTCAAGGTAGGGGCCGCGCTCTTCATTGCTCAGGTGCGGGGGCGATGATGCCCGCTCGGCGGGGGACTGTCATGTCCTTCCAGTGGCGGGCGTGGACAAAAAAATTCCGTTCCTGCCCGGGGAGCAGGAACGGAGCGCAAAGGCCGGCGGGCAGCGGAGAGAGGGAGAGGAAGCTGCGCCCGCCGGACAGGAAAGGGTTAAGCGGATTCAGGCCGCGCCGGCGAGTTCAGGCACCACCTCGAACAGATCGCCCACCATGCCGTAGTCGGCGACCTGGAAGATCGGCGCTTCCGGATCCTTGTTGATCGCCACGATCACCTTGGAATCCTTCATGCCCGCCAGGTGCTGGATCGCGCCCGAGATGCCGACCGCGATGTAGAGCTGCGGGGCGACGATCTTGCCGGTCTGGCCGACCTGGTAGTCGTTGGGCACGTAGCCCGCATCGACCGCGGCG
>JARRBR010000124.1 GCA_029982755.1 Rhodocyclaceae bacterium | reverse complement strand
CATCGCCACCGAGCCCGACATCTCGCGCGTGCCGATCATGCTCGACTCGTCGAAGTGGTCGGTGATCGAGACCGGCCTCAAGTGCATCCAGGGCAAGGGGGTGGTCAACTCGATCTCGATGAAGGAGGGCGAGGCCGAGTTCCTGCGCCAGGCCCGGCTGGCGCGCCGCTACGGCGCGGCGGTGATCGTGATGGCCTTCGACGAGCAGGGCCAGGCCGACACCTTCCGCCGCAAGACCGAGATCTGCGAGCGCGCCTACAAGCTGCTGACGAAGCCGGTGGCCGAGGGCGGCGCCGGCTTCCCGGCCGAAGACATCATCTTCGATCCCAACATCTTCGCCATCGCCACCGGCATCGAGGAGCACGACAACTACGCGGTCGACTTCATCAACGCGGTGGCATGGATCAAGGACAACCTGCCGTACGCGAAGACCTCGGGCGGGGTGTCGAACGTGTCCTTCAGCTTCCGCGGCAACGACCCGGTGCGCGAGGCGATCCACACCGTGTTCCTCTACCACGCAATCAAGGCCGGGCTGTCGATGGGCATCGTCAACGCCGGCCAGCTCGGCGTGTATGACGAGCTCGCGCCCGAGCTTCGTGACAAGGTCGAGGACGTGGTGATGAACCGCCGCCCGGGTGCTGGCGAGGCGCTGGTCGAGTTCGCGCAGTCGGTGAAGGGGCAGGCGAAGGAGTCCGCGCAGGATCTGGCCTGGCGCGCGTGGCCGGTGGAAGAGCGCCTCTCCCACGCGCTGGTCAAGGGCATCACCGAGTTCGTCGTCGCCGACACCGAGGAGGTGAGGGCGAAACTGGAGGCCGAGGGCAAGCCGCCGCTGGCGGTCATCGAGGGCCCGCTGATGGCGGGCATGAACGTGGTCGGCGACCTCTTCGGTGCGGGCAAGATGTTCCTGCCCCAGGTGGTGAAGTCGGCGCGCGTGATGAAGCAGGCGGTCGCGCACCTCATCCCCTACATCGAGGCCGAGAAGCTGCGCACCGGCGCCAGCAGCAAGGGCCGCATCGTGGTCGCGACGGTCAAGGGCGACGTGCACGACATCGGCAAGAACATCGTCGGCGTGGTGCTCGGCTGCAACGGCTACGAGGTCATCGACCTCGGCGTGATGGTGCCGGCGGCGAAGATCCTCGATGCGGCCAGGGAGCACGGCGCGCAGGCGATCGGCCTGTCCGGGCTGATCACGCCTTCGCTCGAGGAGATGGCCCACGTTGCCGCCGAGATGAAGCGCCAGGGCTTCGAGGTGCCGCTCCTGATCGGCGGCGCCACCACCAGCCGCAACCACACCGCGATCAAGATCGCGCCGCACTACGACCAGCCGGTGGTGTATGTGCCGGACGCCTCGCGCGCGGTGGGCGTGGTCACCGCCCTGCTGTCCGAGGGCCAGAGCGAGGCCTTCAAGGCCGAGGTCGCCGCCGACTACGAGAAGATCCGCGCGCTGCACGCCAACAAGAAGGGCGTGCAGCTGGTGAGCGTCGGGGCGGCGCGCGCCAATGCCTTCCGCGTCGCCTCCGACTACCAGCCGCCGCGCCCCAACACGCTCGGCGTGCAGGCGATCGACGTCGAGCTCGGCGAACTGGTGAACTACATCGACTGGGGCCCCTTCTTCCAGACCTGGGACCTCGCCGGCCGCTTCCCCGCCATCCTCGACGACGAGGTGGTGGGCGAGACCGCGCGTAACGTCTTTGCCGACGGCAAGGCGATGCTGGACAGGATCGTCGCCGAGGGCTGGCTGCAGGCCAAGGCGGTGTTCGGCCTGTTCCCGGCCAACGCGGTTGGCGACGACATCGAGATCTACACCGGCGAGGACCGCAAGCACCTCGCCATGGTGTGGCACGGCCTGCGCCAGCAGCACGAGCGCCCGGCGGGCAAGCCGCACTGGTGCCTCGCCGACTTCGTCGCCCCGAAGGAGTCCGGCGTGCCCGACTGGGTCGGTGCCTTCGCGGTGACCGCCGGCCTGGGCATCGAGGCCAAGCTCGCCGAGTTCGAGGCCGCGCACGACGACTACCACGCGATCATGTTGAAGAGCCTGGCCGACCGCCTTGCCGAGGCCTGCGCCGAATGGCTGCACGAGCGCGTGCGCCGCGAGTGCTGGGGCTACGCCGCCGACGAGGCGCTCGACAACGAGGCGCTGATCGCCGAGCAGTACCGCGGCATCCGCCCGGCGCCGGGCTACCCGGCCTGCCCGGACCACACGGTCAAGGGCCCGCTGTTCGAGCTGCTCGGCGCGCGCGAGCGCATCGGCATGGATCTCACCGAGAGCTACGCCATGATGCCGGCCGCCGCGGTGAGCGGCTTCTACTTCGCCCATCCCGAGAGCCACTACTTCGCCATCCCGAAGATCGGCCGCGACCAGCTCGAGGACTGGGCGCGCCGCACCGGCATGGACGTGGACGAGGCCGCGCGCTGGCTGGCGCCGCTGCTGTAAGCGGCGCCTCCAGCCCGTCCTCGGGTGACCTGAGCCGGGCGCCGGCGTATGATCGGCGCTCGCTAATAATCTTAATTTTCCGGAGCCGGGCATGCCCACCCTCGAAATCACCGCCGACAACTTCAATGAAGTCCTGGGCACACACCCGATCGTCTTCCTCGACTTCTGGGCGGCGTGGTGCGGCCCCTGCCGCAATTTCGCGCCGATCTACGAGGCGGCCGCCGAGGCCAATCCGGATATCGCCTTCGGCAAGGTCGACACCGAGGCGCAGCAGGATCTCGCCGCCGCCTTCCAGATCCGCTCCATCCCCACCATCGCGGTGATCCGCGAAGGCGTCATGGTGTTCCGCGAATCGGGGGCGCTGCCGGCCAGTGCGCTGGACCAGGTGATCGCGGGCGTGCGCGGCCTCGACATGGACCAGGTGCGCGCCGAGATCGCCGCCCAGCAGGCGGGCGAGCAGCAGGCCTGATCAGCCCATCTTCCCGGCCTGGTCGCGGATCGCCTGCATCGCCGGGTGCGCCAGCCGGCGCTCGGTCGTGATCGCATAGACCTGGCTGTTCACTTCGGCGATCTCGCCCACCGCCTCCACGCCGTACTGGCGGCAGACGTGGTCGGCGATCATGGTCGGCGCCGCGAAGGCGCCCGCGCCGCCCTGGCCGAAGGCCTTCATCAGCGCGCTGTCGTCGAGCTCGGCGACGATCGAAGGCTGCACCCGCCGCGTCTCGAACCACTGCAGCAGCGCGCCGCGATGGGCGACGTCCTCGCCCGGCAGCAGGAAGGGCGCGCCGTGCAGCGTCGCCGGAAAGTCCGCCTTCAGCCGCGCGGCCAGCGCCGGCGCCGCGAACACCGTCAGCGTGCCCTCGCCGAGCAGCGTGCTGTAGCCGCGCACGCTGACCTCGGGCGGGATCGGCCGGTCGGCGATCACCAGGTCGAGCCGGTGCACCGCTAGTTCGGCGAGCAGCTCGACGAGCGGCGCCTCGCGGCACACCAGGCGGCCCGGGCGCTCGACGTGCAGGGCGGGCTCGATCAGCCGATGCACGACCGATTTCGGCATCGAGTCGGGAAAGCCGATGCGGAAGGGCAGGCTGCGGCGCAGCGCGTCGTCGCGCACCACGTCCATGATCTGGTCGCCGAGCGCGAAGACCTCCTCCGCATGGCCGAGGATGCGCTCGCCGGCCTCGGTCAGCTTCAGCCGCCGCCCGGCACGGCGGAACAGGCTGACGCCGAGTGCGGCCTCGAAGGTGGCGAGCTGGGCGCTGATCGAATGCGGCGCCAGGTTCAGTACCCGGCCGGCTTCGGCGATCGTCCCCACCCGCGCCACCGTCCAGAAGTAGCGCAGGTGCTTGAAGTTCAGTTCGGCCATTGCTCCGTCTCGATTGTTTCGTCGAAAAAATCGATTATATGACTACGATCAGTCGACTTTTTGCGGCGTTCCTTGTTCGTTAGTCTGCAGGCGTCTGCAGTGCCACCGAGATCCTCCGACCCGGCGGATCCGGTCCCTGCAGCGATCCCGACACGACAAGGAGACAGCACTATGCGCCACTACGAAACCGACAGCCGCCCGGCCGCCGCCCGCCTGCTCGCCCTCACCGCGCTCGCCGACGGCGGGCTCGACCGCAACGAGATCGATGCGCTCATGCGCGCCGACCTCGCCCGCCGCCTGGGCATCGGCAGCACGGAGTTCGAGCGCATCCTGCGCGAATACTGCGAGGACCTGATGGTGAGCGCGCACTACCTCGACGGCATGCGCCTGAAGGTGGCCGACGAGGTGCTCGACCTGCTGCTCGAGGACATCGCCGATCCCGCGCTGCGGCGCGCCCTGCTGCGCACCATGCAGGACATCGCCAGCGCCGACGGCGTGGAGACCTCGGCCGAGGTCGAGGTGCTGGCGCGGGCCCTGGAGAAGTGGGGTGCCCGCGCGACTGCGGGCCGGCTCAACTGAGGACGACGGCGTGCCGGGCACAAGCCCGGCGCGTCGCTGCACGAACCCGGGAGGACGACATGGACACGCCCAGCCGCGGGCGCGCGCCGGAACACGACAACCACCTCGGCGAGCGCGTCGACGACCCGCTGATCGACCGCCTGCACTGGGTCATCCGCCAGGCGATCCGCGTGCTCGCCGTGCTGATGGTGGCGGTGATCCTGTGGACGGTGGCGGACGTCGTCCTCGTGCTGTACGAGAAGCTGTCCGATCCGCCCTTCCTGCTGCTCGACCTCAACGACATCTTCGTCGTCTTCGCCGCCTTCCTGGCGGTGCTGATCGCGATCGAGATCTTCGTCAACATCACGCTCTACCTGCGCGACGACGTCATCCACGTCAAGCTGGTGATCGCCACCGCGCTGATGGCGATCGCGCGCAAGGTGATCGTGCTCGACCTGGCGACGCTGGCGCCGATGTACCTGTTCGCGATCGGCGTGGTCCTGCTCGCGCTCGGGGTGACCTACTGGCTGGTGTCGGCGCGACCGGGCGACTGAGCCGGGGGCGAGGGAGCAGGGGGCGGGCCGCGGAACGCATGCGCCGCGTGCTGCGGAAATCGCCTCGCCATTGCGCGGAAACTGTCAGAATTCACGCCTTCCCGCCTCAGCCCGCGCCCGCCCGTCGTGATCGTCCGTCCCCGTCCGCACTGGATCCACCTGCTCTTCGTCCGCCGCGGCTCCCTGTTGCCGCGCATCCTGCCGCAGCAGGTCTTCGTGCTGCTGCTGTCGTGCGCCGTGGTGCTGGCGCACGGCCAGCTCTTCCACATCAAGGTCACGCTGACCTCGGCGCCGTTCTCGCTGATGGGCGTGGCGCTGGCGATCTTCCTCGGCTTTCGCATCAACGCCAGCTACGACCGCTATTGGGAGGCGCGCAAGTTCTGGGGGGTGGTGCTGGTCGAAGCGCGCAATCTCGCCCGCCATGCGCTGACGCTGACCGGCGGCGAGGTCGATGCACGGCCCTTCGTGCTCGGCCTGATCGCGTTCGCGACCGCCATGCGCAACCAGCTGCGCGGCCGTCCGCGGGACGAGGGGCTGGCCGGCCTGCTTCCCGAAGAGGTGCTCGCGCGCGTGCGCACCGCGCGCTTCGCCCCGGCGCTGGTGCTGCTGTGGCTCGGACAATGGGTGCGCGGCATGCGCGAGGCGGGCCACCTCGCACCGATGCTGGCCCAGCACATGGAGCGCTCGGTGGACGAGCTGTCGGCCGCGCTCGGCGGCTGCGAGCGCATCGCCAACACGCCGCTGCCCTTCACCTACACGGTGATCCTGCATCGCAGCTCCTACGCGTACTGCATGCTGCTGCCCTTCGGCCTGGTGGATACGACGGGCTGGATGACGCCGCTGGTGGTCGGCTTCGTGTCCTATACCTTCTTCGCGCTGGAGGCGCTCAGCGACGAGATCGAGGAGCCCTTCGGCACGATGGCGAACGACCTCGCGCTCGACGCCATCGTCTCCGCCATCGACGCCAGCCTGCGCGAGCTGCTGGGCGAGGTGGCACCGCCCGCGCCGCAGCCGGACGCGGAGTTCGTGCTCACCTGAGCAGTCGCCCCCTCACTCGAACAGCGCGCCCACGCTCTGGCCGCTGTGGATGCGCTCGATCGCCGCGGCGAACAGCGGCGCGACGTTGAGCACGGTGAGCTTGTCGATGCGCTTTTCGGCGGGCACGTTCACGGTATTGGTGACCACGATCGAGTCGATCGCCGCCTCGCGCAGGCGCTCGATCGCCGGGCCGCACAGCACGCCGTGGGTCGCCGCGGCATGCACGCTCTTCGCGCCGGCGGCCCTCAGCGTGGCGATCGACGCCACCAGCGTGCCCCCGGTGGCGATCTCGTCCTCGAAGATCACCACGTCGCGGCCGACGACGTCGCCCACCACCTGGCCCTGCTTGACCGCGGTGTCCGACACCCGGCGCTTGTCGATGATCGCCATCGGGATGCCGAGCTTCTCCGAGAAGCGCCCGGTGCGCTTGGCTCCGCCGGCGTCGGTCGCCACCGCGACCATGTTCGACAGCTCGTAGCGGTTGCGGAAATGCTCGGCGATCAGCGACACCGCGGTCAGGTGGTCCACCGGCACGCTGAAGAAGCCGTGCACCTGGTCGGCGTGCAGGTCCATGGTCAGCACGCGGTCGGCGCCGGCGGTGTGCAGCAGGTCGGCGATCAGGCGGCCGGTGATCGAGATCCGCGGCGCGTCCTTCTTGTCCGAGCGCGCGTAGGAGTAGTAGGGGATCACCGCGGTGATGCGCTGCGCCGAGGCGCTGCGCAGGGCGTCGAGGGTGATCAGCAGCTCCATGATGTGTTCGCTCACCGGCTCGGTGAAGGACTGCAGCACGAACACGTCGCGCTCGCGCACGTTCTCCTGCACCTGCACGCGCAGGTTGTCGTTGGAAAAGCGCGAGATCTCGAGCTGTCCCGGGCGCATGCCCAGGCGCTGGCTGATGTCGCAGGCGAGATCGCGGCTGGCGTTGCAGGCGAAGATCTGGAGGCCGTGCTTGATCATCGGTCGAAGACTCCTGTGATGGATTGACCCGCACGCCGGTGGTGCAGCCGGTGCGGGGCGGGGCGGCGGCATGCGCCGGACGCAGACGCCATGCTACGGGAAGACGTCACGGCCGGGCGCGTCCGGGGGCTTGCGGCGCGCCGTTTTTTGCCACATCGTTGCTCAAAACAAGGCGGCCCGGGGACAGCCAGCGTGAACCCGTCCGAACCGCCCGGACGAGCCTTTCGATTCGAGGCGCCTCATGGATGGGCATGGTTCGACGCTCGGGCGTTTGCGGGGGGATTTCTTCGGCGGGCTGACCGCGGGAATCGTCGCCCTGCCGCTGGCGCTCGCGTTCGGCGTGGCGTCCGGGGCCGGGGCCGCGGCCGGCCTCTACGGCGCGATCGTGCTCGGCCTGGTCGCCGCGCTGCTCGGCGGCACGCGCATGCAGATCTCCGGGCCGACCGGGCCGATGACCGTGGTGTTCGCCTCCGCGCTCGTGGTGGTGGGCGGCGATCTCGCGGTGGCGATGGCCGCGGTGCTGGTCGGCGGGCTGGTCCAGATCGGACTCGGCCTGCTGCGCGCCGGCGGCTTGGTGCGCTTCATCCCGTACCCGGTGGTGTCGGGCTTCATGAGCGGCATCGGCGTCATCATCGTGCTGCTGCAGAGCGCGCCGCTGCTCGGCGCCCCGCCCCTGCCCTCGCCGCTGGCCGCGGTGCTCGGGCTGCCCGGCGTGCTGGCGCAGCTCAATGGCGAGGCGCTGCTGCTCGGCTTCCTGACCCTGGTGATCGTGTTCCGCACGCCGATGGCGGTGAGCCGTATCGTGCCGGCGCCGCTGGTGGCACTGGTGGCGATGACCGCCCTCGCCACCGCGGCCGGGCTGTCGGTGCCGGTGATCGGCGACATCCCGCGCGGGCTGCCGGGCCTGGTGCTGCCCGCGTTCACGCTCGAGACCTGGACCACCGTGCTGCTGCTCGGCATCACCCTCGGCCTGCTCGGGAGCATCGACAGCCTGCTCACCTCGCTGGTGGCCGACTCCATCACCCGCACCCGCCACCAGTCCAACCGCGAGCTGATCGGCCAGGGCGTCGGCAACCTGCTGTGCGCCTTCGTCGGCGGGCTGCCGGGGGCCGGCGCGACCATGCGCACGGTGATCAACATCAAGTCCGGCGGCACGGGCCGGATGTCGGGCGTGGTGCATGCGCTGTTCCTGCTCGCGCTGCTGCTCGGCCTGGGGCCGCTCGCCGAGCGCATCCCGCTCGCGGTGCTGGCCGGCATCCTGATCAAGGTCGGCGTCGACATCCTCGACTACCGCATGCTGCGCCTGGTGCGCACCGCGCCGCGCGCCGACGTCGCGGTGATGGCGGCGGTGTTCGTGCTCACCGTGCTGGTGGACCTGATCGTGGCGGTGGGCGCCGGGGTGGTGCTGTCGATGATGCTGATCATCCACCGCCTCGCGCGCCAGGCGAGCTTTCGCGTGCGCCCGCTGCCTCATGAAGCGGAGCCTGCCGACGCACGCATGGAGGCCGACCTGGAAAGCGGCATCCGCGTCATCGAGATCGACGGCGCCTTCTTCTTCGGTTCCGCAAGCCAGCTTCTCGACCGGGTGGACCAGGTGATCGGCACCCGGGTGGCGGTGTTCGACTGCAGCCGGGTGCCGTTCATGGACCTGTCGGCGCAGTTCGCGCTCGAGGAGATGATCGAGCGCCTGAAGGCGCAGGCCATCACCGCCCTGGTCGTGGTGCCGCCGGCCATCCACGCGCAGCTGCTGCGCCTGCGCGCGCCGCACCTGCCGGCGGCGATCCTGCGCGACGACCTGGCGGCGGCGCTGGCCGAAGCCCGTGCGCTGGTGGCCCCGGCGCGCTAGAACGACGGGCGGGGCGAGCACCCGCGTACGCGATCGCGCGATCGGGCGCGGATGCTCGCCGCGCCGCGGGCGGCGGGCGCTGCCGGCGCGGAGCTTGGCGGCCCGCGTCCGCAGGCGCATGCTGGACCCGGTCTGGACGGCGTGAGGGAGGGCGGAGGTGTCGGGGATCTTCATCAGCCACAGCAGTCGCGACCGGCAGGCGGCCGAGGACATGGCCGCACGCCTGCGCGCCCGCGGCTACCAGTCGCTGTTCCTCGACTTCGATCCCGCCGACGGCATCCCCGCCGGGCGCGACTGGGAGCGCGAGATCTACGCCCGCCTGCGCGGCTGCAGCGGGGTGGTGGTGCTGTGCAGCGCGCACTCGATGGCCTCGGACTGGTGCTTCGCCGAGATCACCCATTCGCGTGCGCTCGGCAAGCGCCTGTTCCCGGTGCTGATCGGCGAATGCGCGCTGCGGCCGCTGCTGCTCGACACCCAGGTGGTCGATCTGCGCACCGACCCCGAGGACGGCTACGCCCGCCTGTGGCGCGGCCTGCAGGCTGCGGGGCTCGATCCCGCCGACAGCTTCGCCTGGGACGGCGCGCGCGCGCCCTATCCCGGCCTCGCGCCCTTCCAGGCCGCCGACGCCGCGGTGTATTTCGGCCGCGACCAGGAGCAGCGCCGCTGCCTCGACACCCTGGCGCAGATGCGCCGCTACGGCGGCGATCGAATGCTGGTGGTGGTCGGTGCCTCGGGCAGCGGCAAGTCCTCGCTGGTGCGCGCCGGCGTGCTGCCGCGCATCGCGCGCATGGCGGAGTGGCGGGTGCTCGGTCCGATGCGGCCCCTGCACCAGCCCGACGAGGAGCTCGCGCGCCTGCTGGCGCAGGACCGTCCGCCGCCCGCCGCGGCGCCGGCCGCGC
>JARRBR010000123.1 GCA_029982755.1 Rhodocyclaceae bacterium | reverse complement strand
ATCGTGCACCAGTGCATCGAAGCCCGACCAGAACGCAGCAGCGTCCACGCCGCTGCCCGGCAGGGCCTCTTCTTCGATGAAACGCTTCAGGTTCGCCGCCACTTCGAGGCGGTGGCATCTTTCTCGTTGGCTCATGTCTTGCATCGCTCGTGATTCAGGGGAGGGAGGGGCGTGGGACGCGCCCCGGGGCAAGGCCTGCAGGGCTCAGACCAGCGCGTCCACGCCGGTCTGCGCGACCAGCGCGTCCTCGTCGGGCTTGACGCCGGAGACGCCGACCGCGCCCACGACCTGGCCATCGACCACCAGCGGGATGCCGCCGGTCAGCGTGCCGGCCAGCACCGGCGCGGACAGGAAGGCGGTGCGGCCGCCGTTGATCATGTCCTCGTACTGCTTCGATTCGCGGCGGCCGAGGGCTGCGGTGCGTGCCTTCTCGACCGCGATGTAGGCACCGATCGGCGCGCAGTCGTCCATGCGCTCGAGGGCGAGCGGGTGGCCGCCGTCATCGACGACGGCAATGGTGACCGCCCAGCCCTTGGCCTGCGCGATGGCGCGGGCGGCGGCGAGGATGCGGGTGACGTCTTGCTGGCAGAGTACGGACTTGGTCTTCATGCGGGTTCTCCTGGTCTTGCGTTGGCGCGGTCGCCACGGGGCGAGTGCGGAAAGGGGTGTCAGCGGATGTCGATGTGCGACTTCAGCCCAGCGCCTCGTCCACGATCTCGATCCAGTGGCGGACCGGGGTGCGTCCGGCGCCGTCGAGGTGGGTCTGGCAGCCGATGTTGGCGGTGACGATGAGGTCGGGTCTGCCGCTCTCGAGCGCGTCGAGCTTGTTGTCGCGCAGCCGGCGCGACAGTTCGGGCTGGGTCAGCGAGTAGGTGCCGGCCGAGCCGCAGCACAGGTGGCTGTCGGGCACCGCGGTGAGCGCGAAGCCGAGCCTGCCCAGCACGCTCTCCACGGCGCCGCCGAGCTTCTGGGCGTGCTGCAGTGTGCACGGGCAGTGGAAGGCGAGGCGCTTGTCGGCGCGCACGCCGAGACTCTCCAGTGGCTCCTTGGCCAGCACCTCGACCAGGTCCCTGGCGAGCGCGCTGACGCGGGCGGCCTTGGCCGCATAGGCCGGATCGTCGCGTAGCATGAAACCGTATTCCTTGACGAAGGCGCCGCAGCCGCTGGCCGTCTGCACGATCGCCTCGGCGCCGGCCTCGATCGCCGGCCACCAGGCGTCGATGTTGCGGCGGGCGCGGTCGAGGCCGGTGTCCTGGGCGTTGAGGTGGAAATCCACCGCGCCGCAGCAGCCGGCTTCGGTCGCCGGCACCACGCTGATGCCGAGGCGGTCCAGCACGCGCGCGCTGGCGGCGTTAGTGTTGGGTGAAAGTCCGGGCTGCACGCAGCCTTCCAGCATTAGCACCGTGCGCGCGTGACGCGCTGCGGGGCGCGGCGCCGCATGCTTGACGCGGCGCGGCAGCTTGGCGGCGAGCCCTTCCGGCAGCAGCGGACGCACCGCTTCACCGGCCTGCACCAGGGTCTTGAACAGCGTCGGGCGCGGCACGATCGTGCGCAGCAGCGTGCGCTGCACCACCTCGGCGCGCGGGCGCGGCGCCCAGGCCTCGATCGCGGCGCGGCCGATGTCGAGCAGCTTGTGGTACTGCACGCCCGAGGGGCAGGTGGTCTCGCAGTTGCGGCAGGTCAGGCAGCGGTCGAGGTGCAGGCGGGTGCTGGCGCTGACCTCGCCGCCCTCCAGCATCTGCTTCATCAGGTAGATGCGCCCGCGCGGACCGTCGAGCTCGTCGCCCAGCAGCTGGTAGGTCGGGCAGGTGGCATTGCAGAAACCGCAGTGCACACAGGTGCGCAGCACGCTCTCGGCCACGTCGGCACCGGGCAGGGCACGGGCCTTTTCGCTCAGGTTGGTTTGCATGAGTCGGTCTGTCTGTTCGGGTGGAGGCGGCGAGCCTGCGGCTCAGAGTCCGGCGTACATGCGCCCGGGGTTGAAGATTCCCTGCGGGTCGAGCTGGGCCTTGAGCTGGCGGTGGTAGCGCATCAGCACCTCGGGCAGCGGCTGCAGAGGGCTGTCGACGACGCCGGGCGTGAAGCAGCTGGCGTGGCCGCCGGCCGCTTGGGCGGCCGCACGGATGGCGTCCGCATCGGCATCGGTCTTGAGCCAGCGCTGGGCGCCGCCCCAGTCGATGAGCTGCTTGCCCGCGGGCAGGGCGGGGCGGCTGTCGTTGGCTACCGAGACCCGCCACAGTGGGCGCCGGTCGCGGAAGAAGGCGAGTTCGTGCTCGCGTAGCGCCTGCCAGAAGGCCGGCGGGATCTCCTCGCCGCCGAGGTGCTGGCGCGCGGCGGCCACCGAGCCTTCGCCGCCTTCGAGGCGCAGCATCAGGGCCTCACCGTCGTGGCAGGCCGCGGTGATGGGCAACGGCTGCTGCCCCCACTCGGCGAGTCGTTCGAGCGCGCGCTCGGCGTCCATCTCCAGACGCAGGCTGAGGCTGTTGCGCGGTTTGGGCAGGACCTTGAACGACACTTCGGTGATCAGGCCGAGGCAGCCGAGGCTGCCCGCCATCAGGCGCGAGACGTCGTAGCCGGCGACGTTCTTCATGACCTCGCCGCCGAAGCGCAGGTGCTTGGCCGTACCGGTGATGACGCGGCAGCCGAGCACGAAGTCGCGCACCGAGCCCACCCAGGGCCGGCGCGGGCCGGACAGGCCGGCGGCGACCATGCCGCCCACGGTGGCGCCGGGACCGAAGTGCGGCGGCTCGCAGGCCAGCATCTGGCCGGCGGCGTCGAGCGCGGCTTCGAGTTCGACGAGCGGCGTGCCGGCGCGGGCGGTGATCACCAGTTCGGTCGGGTCGTAGCTGACGATGCCGCGGTGGCCGCGGGTGTCGAGCAGTTCGCCCTCGACCGGCCGGCCGTAGAAGGCCTTGGTGCCGCCGCCGTGGATGCGCAGTGGTGTGCGCTCGGCGAGCGCGCGGTCTACGCGGGCGAGCAGTTCGGCGCTCAGGTCGTTGCTGCGGTCGGTGCCGGGGCGGGTGTCGGCTGCGTTCGCGTGCATCAGAAACGCTCCAGTTCGGGGAAGGGCAGCTTGCCGTGGTGGACGTGCATGGCGCCGAACTCGGCGCAGCGGTGCAGGGTGGGGATGTTCTTGCCGGGGTTGAGTAGACCGTGGGCGTCGAAGGCCGCCTTCACCGCGTGGAAGAAGGTGATCTCGTCGGCGTTGAACTGCACGCACATCTGGTTGATCTTCTCGCGGCCGACGCCGTGCTCGCCGGTGATCGTGCCGCCGACGGCGACGCACAGCTCGAGTATCTTGCCGCCGAGCGCCTCGGCGCGCTCGAGTTCGCCGGGCTGGTTGGCATCGAACAGGATCAGCGGATGCATGTTGCCGTCACCGGCGTGGAAGACGTTGGCCACGCGCAGGCCGTAGTGCGCGGAGAGCTCGGCCGTGCCCTTGAGCACCGTCGGCAGGTGGCGGCGCGGGATGGTGCCGTCCATGCAGTAGTAGTCGGGCGACATGCGGCCGACGGCGGGGAAGGCGTTCTTGCGCCCGGCCCAGAACCTGATGCGCTCGGCTTCGTCGCGCGCCAGGCTGACCGCGGTGGCGCCCGCGCGGTCGAGCACCGTCCGCACGCGCTCGATGTCCTCGGCGACGTCGGATTCCACGCCGTCGAGCTCGCACAGCAGAATGGCCTCGGCCTCGACCGGGTAGCCGGCGTGGATGAAGTCCTCTGCGGCCTGGATGGCGAGCTTGTCCATCATCTCCAGGCCGCCCGGCACGATGCCGGCGGCAATGATGTCGCCGACCGCACGCCCGGCCTTGTCCACCGAGTCGAAGCTCGCCATCAGGACGCGCGCCACGCGCGGCTTGGGCAGCAGCTTCACGGTGACCTCGGTGACGACACCGAGCATGCCCTCGGAGCCGGTAAACAGGGCGAGCAGGTCGAAGCCGGGCGAATCGAGCGCGTCGGCGCCGAGCGTCATGCGCTCGCCCTCGATGGTCAGGATCTCGACCTTGAGCAGGTTGTGCACGGTCAGGCCGTACTTCAGGCAATGCACGCCGCCGGCGTTCTCGGCGACGTTGCCGCCGATCGAGCACGCGATCTGCGAGGACGGATCGGGGGCGTAGTAGAGCTCGTGGGGCGCGGCGGCCTGCGAGATGGCGAGATTGCGCACGCCCGGCTGCACGCGCGCGTAGCGGCCGCGGGGATTGATCTCGAGGATGCGGTTGAAGCGCGCCATCACCAGCAGCACGCCCTGCTCCAGCGGCAGGGCGCCGCCCGACAGGCCGGTGCCGGCGCCGCGCGCGACCACCGGCACCTTGCGCAGGTGGCACAGGCGCAGCACGGCCTGGACCTGCTCCACGCGCTCGGGCAGTACGACCAGCAAGGGCGTCGTGCGATAGGCCGACAGGCCGTCGCACTCGTAGGGCTTGAGGTCTTCCTCGCGGAACAGGATGGTGAGATCGGGGATGGCCGTCCGCATCTCGGCATGGAAATCCGCGCGGTCGACGCGGGTCAGGGCGCCGTCGATGCGTTCGTCGTAGAGGATGTTCATCGCGTTTCGCTGGCTTCGGGCTGGGAGGTCGGTGCTGCCATGAGCGGATTTGATGGGCGCATTGCAGGCTCAGGGCTGGAATGCTAGAAGCGACGAGGGCGGACGACTAGGGGGTGCGCTAGTGGTCGTACCAGTATTTTTGGATCGTGTCTAACCCAGGTCAGGATGGAAATAGATAAACATCAGTGGGATAGGGTATCAATGGAATACAATTCAGCTCATCTCTTCGAACTGGTCCTACCATCATGAAAACCCCGGTTTCGACCGCCGAACCCGTTCTCGAGCGCCGCCAGGTGGCCGACGTCGTCGCGGAACGCATCGAGCGCCTGATCACGGACGGCGTGCTCAAGGTCGGCCAGGCACTGCCGTCCGAGCGCAGGCTGTGCGAGAAGCTCGGCTGTTCGCGTTCGGCGCTGCGCGAGGGGCTGCGCGTGCTGCGCGGGCTGGGCATCATCGAGACCCGTCACGGCCAGGGCTCCTTCGTCGCCCGCCTGTCGGCCGAGCGCGACGTGAGTCCGCTGATGCACCTGTTCAGCTCGCAGCCGCGCACCCTCTACGACCTGCTCGAGGTGCGCGCCCTGCTCGAGAGCGAGGCCGCGCGCCTGGCCGCCCTGCGCGGTACGGCTGCGGATTTCGTCATGATCCGGCGCCGCTACGAGGATCTGGTCGCCCGCCAGGGCAGGGAAGCGCAGACCTCGGCCGAAGAGCACGCCCACCTGGATCACGCCTTCCATCGCGCGATCAACGAGGCTTCGCACAACCCGGTGCTGGTGCATACGCTGCAGTCGCTGTCCGACCTGATGCTGAGCAGCGTGTTCGCGTCCGTGAACAACCTCTACCACCGTCCCGCGCACAAGGGCGTCATCGACCGCCAGCACGGCCGCCTCTATCAGGCGGTGATCGACCGTCAGCCCGAACGCGCCGCGGTGATCGCCGCCGAGCATGTCAATAGCGTGCGCGAGAGCTTCGCCGAGATCGAACAGGAGGAGCAGCGCCTGGTGCGCGCCACCATGCGGCTGGAAGGCTGGACCTGATCGGAGCGACCTGGCGGCGCCCGGCGCGGCGTCGAGGCGGGGCCGCGTGCGTATGGCGGGTATAATTCGCGCCCCCCGTCCGGAATCTTCTCCCGATGCACGAAATCCTCGTTCTGTACTACAGCCACCGCGGGTCGGTGCGCGCGCTCGCCGAGCAGGTCGCCGCCGGCATCCATCAGGTGCCGGGCGCGATGGCGCGCGTGCGCACGGTGCCGCGGGTGTCCACGGTGTGCGAGGCGGTGGAGGACGAGATCCCGGCCGACGGCCCGCCCTACGTGGAGTTGCAGGACCTCGAGCAGTGCATCGGCGTGGCCCTGGGCAGCCCGACACGCTTCGGCAACATGGCGGCACCGATGAAGTATTTCCTCGATGGCCTGGCCGGGGCCTGGGTCAATGGCGTGCTCGAGGGCAAGCCGGCCTCCGTGTTCACCTCGTCGGCCAGCCAGCATGGCGGGCAGGAGAGCACGCTGCTGAGCATGATGATTCCGCTCTTCCATCACGGCATGGTGGTGCTCGGCCTGCCGTTTACCGAAGGCGCGCTCGGGCGCACCCGCTCCGGTGGCACGCCCTACGGCGCCAGCCATGTCGCCGGCCCGGATGGCGCCGCACTGCTGAGCGCGGACGAGATCGAGCTTGCCCGCGCGCAGGGCAGGCGACTGGCCGAGGTCGCATTGAAACTGGCGGGTGCGCGATGAGCGCGTACACCTTGTCGCGGATCTCCAGCGTTGCGCTGCTGGCGCTGATCGCGTTGTGCGTGGTGTGGGAGGGGTGGCTCGCGCCGCTGCGCCCGGGCGGCTCCTGGCTGATGCTCAAGGCCGTGCCGCTGCTGCCGGCGGTGTTCGGCGTGCTGCGCGGGCGGCGCTACACCTCGCAGTGGCTGTCCATGCTGTCGCTGCTGTACTTCACCGAGGGCGTGCTGCGCGCGAGCGACCCCGGCCTGACGGGCGTCTTCGCGCTGATCGAGGTGGCGCTGGCGGTGACGCTGTTCATCAGCACCACGCTGCACGCCCGCGCCACGGCACCCTCGCGCCTGCGCGGGGACTGAAAGCGGGGCGCAAAAAAGCCGCGGGCCCGATTGCCGGGCCCGCGGCTGCCGTCCGTCGGTGCTCCGCGTCTCAGACCTGCGGGTTGAGCCGCTCCGCGCCGGCGTGCAGCTTGTTGAGTGCGTTCAGATAGGCCTTGGCCGAGGCGACGATGATGTCGGTGTCCGCGCCCTGGCCGTCCATGACGCGGCCGTCGCGCGACAGGCGCACCGTGACCTCGCCCTGGGCGTCGGTGCCGGTGGTGATCGCGTTCACCGAGTACAGCAGCAGTTCGCTGCCGCTCGTCGCCACCGATTCGATGGCCTTGAAGGCGGCATCCACCGGACCCGAGCCGTTGGCGCGCGCGTGCTTCTCGGCGCCGCCGATCGACAGCGTGACCTCGGCGACCGGGGTCTCGCCAGTCTCGGAGTGGAAGCGCGTCGACACCAGGCGGTACTGCTCGTGGGCCGGGGTCACGGCCTCGTCGCGCATCAGCGCGGTGAGATCCTCGTCGAAGATCTCCGACTTGCGGTCGGCGAGTTCCTTGAAGCGGGCGAAGGCCTGGTTCAGGTGTTCCTCGCTCTCGATCTCGATCCCCAGTTCCTGCAGGCGGGCGCGGAAGGCGTTGCGTCCGGAGAGCTTGCCCAGCACCAGCTTGTTGGCGCCCCAGCCCACGTCCTCGGCGCGCATGATCTCGTAGGTCTCGCGGTGCTTGAGCACGCCGTCCTGGTGGATGCCGGACTCGTGGGCGAAGGCGTTGGCGCCGACGATGGCCTTGTTGGGCTGCACCGGGTAGCCCGTGATCTGCGACACCAGCCTGGAGGCGGGCACGATCTGGGTGGTGTCGATGCCGGTCTCGACCGGGAAGATGTCGGCGCGGGTGCGCACCGCCATCACGATCTCCTCGAGCGAGGCGTTGCCGGCGCGCTCGCCCAGGCCGTTGATGGTGCATTCGACCTGGCGCGCACCGGCGCGCACCGCGGCGAGCGAGTTGGCCACCGCGAGGCCGAGGTCGTTGTGGCAGTGCACCGACCACACCACCTTGTCCGAGTTGGGTACGCGCTCGATCAGCGTGCGCACGGTGGCGGCGAACTGCTCGGGCACGTTGTAGCCGACGGTGTCGGGCACGTTGATGGTCTTCGCGCCGGCCTTGATTACCGCCTCGAAGATGCGCACCAGGAAGTCGATCTCGGAGCGGCCGGCGTCCTCGGCGGAGAACTCGACGTCGTCGGTGTATTCGCGCGCCCAGCCGATCGCCTTGACCGCCTGCTCGACCACCTGGTCGGGCGTCATGCGCAGCTTCTTCTCCATGTGGATCGGGCTGGTGGCGATGAAAGTGTGGATGCGGCCGCGGGCGGCGGGGGCGATGGCGTCGCCGGAGCGCCGGATGTCCTTCTCGTTGGCGCGCGCCAGCGAGCACACGGTCGACTCCTTGATCGCCTCGGCGATCGCGCGCACCGCGTCGTAGTCGCCGTTGGAAGCGGCAGCGAAGCCGGCCTCGATCACGTCCACCCGCATGCGCTCGAGCTGGCGGGCGATGCGCAGCTTCTCGTCGCGCGTCATCGATGCGCCCGGGCTCTGCTCGCCGTCGCGCAGGGTGGTGTCGAAGATGATCAGCTTGTCTTTCATGGCTTGCTCCCGGGGTCGGTGGAATCGCCCTCGACGGGCGCGGCAGGGCTTTCGCTGCCTTCATTGTAGGTGGGTGCGGCGGGCTGCTCGTGGCGGTGCAGTTTGCGCTTGCGCCAGCGCAGCGCGGCGACCACGTAGCCGGATGCCGCATAGGCGAGGAAGAGGCCGAACAGGATGCCCGGCGGGTAGCTGGAGATCAGCGCGAACGCCAGCACCAGCGCGATCAGCACGATGAAGGGCACGCTCTTCCTGAGGTTGATGCTCTTGCCGCTCCAGAACAGCACGTTGCTGACCATCGACACGCCGGCGAAGATCGTCAGCACGGCCGCGTACCAGCGCAGCTCGTCTCCGGCGAAGCCGTTGTCGATGCCCACCCACACCATGCCGGCTACCAGCGCGGCGGCGGCCGGGCTGGGCAGGCCCTGGAAGTAGCGCTTGTCGACCACGTCGATGTTGGTGTTGAAGCGCGCCAGGCGCAGCGCCGCCCCGGCGCAGTAGATGAAGGCGGCGATCCAGCCGAACTTGCCGAGGTCCTGCAGCGCCCACTCGTACATGACCAGCGCCGGTGCCGCGCCGAAGGACACCATGTCGGACAGTGAGTCGTACTCGGCACCGAACTCGCTCTGGGTGTGGGTCAGACGTGCGATGCGGCCGTCGAGCCCGTCGAGCACCATGGCGACGAAGATCGCGACCGCCGCATATTCGAAGCGATCGTTCATCGCCTGGACGATGGCGTAGAAGCCGGCGAACAGCGCGGCGGTCGTGAACAGGTTGGGCAGGATGTAGATGCCGCGGCGACGCTTGTCCATCAGCGGCTGCGGGGTGTATTCGTTGTGGGGCACGTTGGGGATCGCCTCCAAGTTTTCCGAGCGTCCATTCTAGCGCAGGCGGCGCGCGGCGGATTCCCGTCCGCATGCCGATCGGGCGGGCGGCAGACGCAAAAAAAGCCGGCGCCGCGGGTGCGGGGCCGGCTTTCGGGCAGAAGCCGAAGTCGATCAGTTCTTCGACTTGTCGACCAGGGCCTTGGCCTTGATCCAGGGCATCATGTCGCGCAGCTGGGCGCCGACCTGCTCGATCGGGTGGGCGGCATTCAGGCGGCGGCGGGCGGTCATGCTCGGGTAGCCGGTGCGGCCCTCGAGGATGAACATCTTGGCGTATTCGCCGGTCTGGATGCGCTTGAGCGCGTTGCGCATGGCTTCGCGCGACTGCTCGTTGATCACCTCGGGGCCGGTCACGTACTCGCCGTACTCGGCGTTGTTCGAGATCGAGTAGTTCATGGTCGCGATGCCGCCTTCGTACATCAGGTCGACGATCAGCTTGAGCTCGTGCAGGCACTCGAAGTAGGCCATCTCGGGCGCGTAGCCGGCTTCGGTCAGGGTCTCGAAGCCCATCTTGACCAGCTCGACGGCGCCGCCGCACAGCACGGCCTGTTCGCCGAAGAGGTCGGTCTCG
>JARRBR010000017.1 GCA_029982755.1 Rhodocyclaceae bacterium | reverse complement strand
CAATATCCTTGAGCAAACACGCCATCATGGGAATACAAAACCTTGTGAGCATAATTACGTCAGCACGCCGTTTTCGCACATCTCATCTTCCCGCCCTTCCCGCTCGCCGAGCTGCTCGCCCATGTGGCGCGGCAGGCGGACACGCCGGCTGCGCCCGAGCCGCCGGGCGGCCGTACCGAGGCGCCGTTCGCCGAGCTGAAGGCGCTGCGCCATTTCCGCAGCAGCTGGTCGCGGCTCAGCCTGGAGCAGCAACTCGCGCGCGCCCTGGCCCAGGCGCCGGACAACGCCGGGCCGCTCAACTCGCATTTCCTGGCGCTGCAGGCGCTGATCCGCATGCGCGAGCTCGCGCCGCAGTATCTGGAGGCCTTCGTGACCCATGTCGATGCCCTGCTGTGGCTGGAGGGGGCCGACCCCGGGCGCGGTACGGCGCAACGCGGGACGGGGCAGAAAGGCGCGGCGGGGCAGAAAGGCGCGGCGGGGCAGAAAGGGGGGACGGGGCAGAAAGGGGGGACGGGGCAGAAAGGTGGGGCGCGCAGGACCGACGCCCGCAGTCCGCGGGGACGGGCACGGACTGCGGACGGCGGCAAGGCGGGCTGAGGCGTCGGCGACGCCCGTTCCCGCGAGCGCGTCTCGGCGGCAGGGGCCGCGGACGGGTTCCGCCGGCCCCGCGATTGTCTTGCGGTGGCGGATTGCAGCGCAGCATCTGCGCTAGAATGACGCGGTTTTGCCTCTATGGACAACGCTATCAATTAGCGTGTGCTAATATTTCGCCGGGAGTCCCTGATGAACTTCGAGAAAGCGCGCTTCAACATGGTCGAGCAGCAGATCCGCCCCTGGGAGGTGCTGGATCAGGACGTGCTCGACCTCCTGATGACGGTAAAGCGCGAGGAATTCGTTCCCGCTGCCTATCGCGAGCTGGCCTTCACCGAGGTGGAAATCCCGATCGGCTGTGGCCAGGTCATGCTGAAGCCGGTGATCGAGGGTAAGGTGCTGCAGGCGCTGCGCCTGGCGAAATCGGACTCGGTGCTCGAGGTCGGCACCGGCTCGGGCTATTTCGCCGCGCTGCTCGCGGCCCGCGCCGAGTGGGTGCGCACGATCGAGATCGAATGCGAACTGGTGAAGCTGGCGGGCGCCAACCTGGCGCGCAACGGCGTCGAGAACGTCGTCGTGGTCCAGGGTGACGGCATCGGCGGCTGGGCCGAGCGCGCGCCCTACGACGTCATCGTCGTCTCCGGCGGCTTGCCCTTCGTGCCGCAGGCGCTGCTCGAGCAGCTCAAGGTCGGCGGCCGCCTGTTCGCCTTCGTCGGCGAGGCGCCGGTGATGAAGGCGCGCCTGGTCACCTGCGAGGGCGAGGGCCGCTTCCGCACCGAGGACATCTTCGAGACCGTGGTGCCGATGCTGAAGAACGCACCGCAGCGCGACGCATTCAGCTTCTGAGGTCGCCCATGCGCCAGATCAGTCCCGCCCAGCTCGCCCAACGCCTCGACGACCCGCAGCAGCCGGCCCCCGTGCTGCTCGACGTGCGCGAACCCTGGGAGCTGGAGATCTGCAAGATCGATGGCTCGGTCGCGATGCCGATGGGCAGCGTGCCGGCGCGCTTCGCCGAGCTCGACCGCGAGCGCGAGACGGTGGTGATCTGCCACCACGGCGGGCGCAGCGCGCAGGTGTGCATGTTCCTCGAACGCCAGGGCTTCGCCAATGTCATCAACCTGGCGGGAGGCGTGGCCGGCTGGGCGGCACAGGTCGACCCGGGGATGGCGCAGTACTAGGTCTGGCGTCCTCGACAGCGGAGAACACGATGAAGCGAATCCTGGCAGTCTGCATCGCAGGCCTTTTCTCGGGGGGTGCGCTCGCCGCCGATCTGATGCAGGTGTATCGGGATGCGCTCGCCAACGACGCCAAGTTCTCCGCTGCCCGTGCGCAGTACGAGGCCGGGCAGGAGAAGGTGGTGCAGGGGCGCGCGGGGCTGCTGCCGCAGGTAGGCATGGATGCCAACACCACGTGGAACGACGCCAACCTCAAGCCGGTCATTGGGCAGCCGCGCGAGGGCAGCTACAACAGCAATGGCTACGGCGTCCAGCTCACCCAGCCCCTGTTCCGCTGGCAGAACTGGGTGCAGTTCAAGCAGGGCGAGCTGCAGACCGCGCTTGCCGAGACCGAGTTCGGCATCGCCCGCCAGGATCTGGTGTTGCGCGCGGCGGAGGCCTACTTCAACGTGCTCAACGCCCAGGATGCGCTCGCCGCGGTGACGCAGCTGCGCACCGCCGCGGGCGAGCAGCTCGAGCTGGCGAAGACCAGCTTCGAGGTCGGAACGGTCACCATCACCGACGTGCACGAGGCGCAGTCGCGCTTCGATCTCGCCTCGGCGCAGGAGATCGCGGCGCAGAACCAGCTCGAGCTCGCGCGTCAGAGCCTGGCGCAGATCATCGGCAAGGAGCCGGAGGCGCTCGCCGGCCTGCGCCCGGGCGTCGAGCTGCAGCGCCCGCAGCCCGAGAACATCGCCGATTGGGTGACCGCCGCCGAGGCCGGCAGCTTCGGCGTGCAGGCCCAGCAACTGGTACGCGAGATCGCCGCGCGCGAGGTCGAACGCGCACGCGCCGGCCATCTGCCGACGGTGGACGTGGTCGCCCGGCACGGCGTCAACAACGAACTGCAGCTGTCTGCCGGACGCAATGAAGTCACCAGCGTCGGCCTGCAGCTCAATGTGCCGCTGTATGCCGGCGGTCGCGTGTCCTCGGTGTCGCGCGAGGCGGCGGCGCTGCGCATGAAGGCCGATGCCGATCTCGAGGATGCCCGCCGCAGTGCCGCGCTGGCCGCGCGCCAGTCCTGGCTGGGCGTCACCAGCGGCATGGCGCAGGTCAAGGCGCTGGAGGCGGCGCGGGTGTCCTCGCTGTCCGCGCTCGAGGCCAACAAGCTCGGCTACGAGGTCGGCGTGCGCATCAACATCGACGTGCTCAACGCCCAGGCCCAGCTTGCCGACACCCTGCAGCAGCTGTCCCGTGCGCGCTACGACACCCTGCTCGCGCAGCTGCGCCTGAAGGCGGCGGCCGGCACGCTCGGTGAAGAGGACGTGCAGGCGATCAACGCGCTGCTGACGCACTGAGCCGCTTCCCGAGCCCGCCGGCGTCGTCGTGACGACGGGCGCCAGGCCGCGCGCCAGTCGCGGCCGAGACCGCGTACGCTGCAGCTTCCTGCCTATTTTCCGCGCGCGCTGCCCTGCAGATCCTGCAGCAGCGCGATCGTGCGCGCGGTCGCGCCCTGGTGGGTGGTGGCGAAGGCCCTCCCGGCGGCGGACACGTCCTCGCGTCGCGCCGGGTCGGCGAGCAGCGCCACGGCTGCGCGCATGCCGGCCTCCGCGTCCTCGGCGCGCAGGGCCGCTCCGGCGCGCACGGCATCCTCGGCCACGGCCTGGAAATTGAAGGTGTGCGGCCCGACCACGACCGGCGTGCCCACCGCACAGGCCTCGATCAGGTTCTGGCCGCCGAAGGGCAGCCAGCTGCCGCCGATCAGGGCGACATCGGCCGCGGCGTAGTAGGCGAACATCTCGCCCATCGAATCCCCGAGCAGCACCTGCGTCGCGGCGGCGACCGCAGCGTCCCCGCTGCGGCGCTGCAGTCCGAGCCGGCGCGCGCGCACGAGCGCCGCGACCTCGTCGAAGCGCTGCGGGTGGCGGGGCACCAGCAGCAGCAGGGCCGCGGGCGGGGCGTGGCGTGCGAAGGCGTCGAGCAGCAGGGTTTCCTCGCCCTCGCGGGTGCTCGCGGCCAGCACCACCGGCCGGTCGCCGATGCGCTCGCGCAGCGTCTTGCCCAGCTCGAGCAGGGCGGCCGGCGGGGCGATGTCGAACTTGATGTTGCCGGTCACCGTGACCCGCCGCGCGCCGAGCTGGCCCAGGCGCGCGGCGTCGGCCGCCGTCTGCGCACCGATCGCGGCGAGCGCCTTCAGGGTCAGCCCGGTGAGCGCCGGCACCCGGGCGTAGCGGCGTGCGGAGCGCTCCGACAGGCGTGCGTTGGCGAGCATGACCGGGATGCGTCGGCGGCGGCAGGCGGCGAGCAGGTTGGGCCACAGCTCGGTTTCCATGATGACGCCGAACATCGGCCGGAAGTGGCGCAGGAAGGCGTGCGCGAAGCAGCCCACGTCGTAGGGCAGGTAGGCGCGCAGCACGCGCGGCTCGTCCTTGAACAGCGTGCGCGCGGTGTCGCGGCCGGTGGGCGTCATCTGGGTCAGCAGCACGCTGTGCTCCGGCCAGCGCGCGAGCAGGGCGCGCACCAGGGGTTCGGCCGCACGCGTCTCGCCCACCGACACCGCGTGCACCCAGATCACCGCCAGCGGCGCGCGCACCGGGTAGCGCCCGAAGCGTTCGCCCAAGTGCCGCAGGTAGGCAGGCTGGCGGCGCGCCCGCCACAGCAGCCGAAGCAGCACCAGGGGCAGGGCGAGGATCCACAACAGGGTGTAGGGCAGGCGGGTCAGCATCGAGGCCGGGCGAATCGCGACTGCGCAAGTATAAGCAAGGATGTGCGGGCTCCGGTCCTCCGTCGCCATTCGTGGCGCTTCGCCGGGCGGCACCCGGCGCGCCTCGTCGGGCCGTGGTCCGGCCCGTTCGGACCCCATCCCGGGTACCGCGATCTTCCTGCAAGAAAGCCGTCACACGACTGCGGCCGGCGTGCGTGCGATAATTCCGGACGATTCCCTTTCGGCCTGGCCCTCCATGAAGATCCTCGTCACCGGCGCCGCCGGCTTCATCGGCATGCACACCTCGCTGCGCCTGCTCGCCCGCGGCGACGAAGTCGTCGGCCTCGACAATCTCAACGACTATTACGACCCGACGCTGAAGGAGGCGCGGCTGGCGCGACTCACGCCGCATGCGGGCTTCCGTTTCGTGAAGATGGACGTGGCCGATCGCGCCGGCATGGAGGCGCTGTTCGCCGCCGAGCGCTTCGATCGCGTGATCCACCTCGCCGCCCAGGCCGGGGTGCGCTATTCGCTGCAGAACCCGCACGCCTACGTCGACAGCAACCTGGTCGGTTTCATGAACATCCTCGAGGGCTGCCGCCATGCGCGGGTGCAGCACCTCGTGTATGCGTCGAGCTCCAGCGTCTACGGCGGCAACACGAAGATGCCGTTCTCGGAGCAGGACAGCGTCGACCACCCGGTCAGCATCTACGCCGCCACCAAGAAGGCCAACGAGCTGATGGCGCACACCTACAGCCATCTCTACGGCCTGCCGACCACCGGGCTGCGCTTCTTCACCGTGTATGGCCCGTGGGGGCGGCCGGACATGGCGCTGTTCCTCTTCACCCGGGCGATCCTCGAGGGCCGGCCGATCGACGTCTTCAACCACGGCCGTATGAGGCGCGATTTCACCTACATCGACGACATCGTCGAGGGCGTGATCCGTACGCTGGACCGTGTCGCCGCGCCGGATCCGGCCTTCGACGCCCTGCAGCCGAACCCCGGTACCAGCAACGCCCCCTATCGCGTGTTCAACATCGGCAACCACGATCCGGTCGAGCTGATGGATTTCGTCGCCGCCATCGAGGACGCGCTCGGCATGCGCGCCGAGAAGAACTTCCTGCCGCTGCAGGACGGCGACGTGCCGGCGACCTATGCCGACACCAGCGCGCTGGACGCGTGGACCGGCTTCGCGCCGGCGACCGGGGTGCGCGAGGGCGTGGGACGCTTCGTCGCCTGGTACCGCGCCTACTACAAGGTCTGATCCGGGCCGGGCGGCAAGGTCGATGGCCACCTACGCGATCGGCGACATCCAGGGCTGCTACGCGCCGCTCGAGCGCATGCTGGACCGGCTCGCGTTCGACCCTGCGGTCGACCGGCTGTGGATCGTCGGCGACCTGGTCAATCGCGGGCCCGAGTCGCTGCGCGTGCTGCGCTTCCTGCGCGACCTCGGCGACGCGGCGAGCATCGTGCTCGGCAACCACGACCTCTACCTGCTGATGGTGGCGGCGGGCCTCAAGCGCCGGGACACCGACGACACGCTCTACCAGGTGCTGGAGGCACCCGATCGCGACGAGCTGATCGACTGGCTCGCCTGCCTGCCGCTGCTGAAGGTGCATGGCGAGCACGTGCTGGTCCATGCCGGCCTGCTGCCGGGGTGGACGGTGACGCGGGCGCAGGCGCTGGCCGCCGAGGTCAGCACCGCGCTCGGCGGCGCGCGGGCACGCGACTTCCTGCTCAATCTGGCCGGCAACCGCCCGGAGCGCTGGTCGGATGGACTGAAGGGCTGGGACCGCCTGCGCGTGATCGTCAATGCCCTGACCCGCCTGCGCTTCTGCACCGCCGACGGGCGCATGGATCTGCGTGCCAAGGGCGCCCCGCACAAGGCGCCGCCGGGCATGATGCCGTGGTTCCGCGTGCCCGACCGCTTCAGCCGCACCCACACCGTGGTGTGCGGGCACTGGTCGGCGCTCGGCTTCTACCGCGAGCCGGGGCTGATCGCGCTCGATTCCGGCTGCGTATGGGGGGGCAAGCTCACCGCGATCCGCATCGAGGACGACGCGGTGTTCCAGGTCCCGGGCTGAGGGCCGTCGCAGCCCTGCGAGCGGGCCAGGACTTTGCGCTGGCGCCTCTTGATCGCGAAATGCCGCAGGGGGCGCGGCGCTCACTCTTCGCCGGTGACGGCCACGCCGATCACGCCGCCAATCTGCGCCCGTGTCCTTGCCGCGAGCAGGCGCCGGTCGGCGCCGTCCGCGGTGGCGATCGGCGCCGCCACGGTGACGCGGGCGATCGTGCGCGGGGCAGCGACGATGCTGGCGATGCATTCGCCCAGACTCATCTCGCCGACGTAGGCCGGTGCCGCGCTGAAGCGGTCGTCGGGGCTGCGGTACTGCAGGGCGATCGCCTGCACCGCATGGCCGCAGGCGATCGCCGGTTGCAGCAGCGCGGCGTGGAAGTGCAGCAGGGTGCTGCCGTCGGTGGTCGTGCCTTCGGGGAAGATCGCGACGTTGCAGCCGGCGTCGAGCAGCGCGGCGGTCTCCTCGTTGATGATGCGGGCGTGGCCGCGGCTGCCGCGGCGCAGGAAGATGGTGTCGTTCCTCGCCGCCAGCCAGCCGATCACCGGCCAGGCGCGCACCTCGGCCTTGGACACGAAGGCGGCCGGGGCGAGCGCGTTGATGACGAAGATGTCCACCCAGGAGATGTGGTTGGCGACCAGCATGCAGCCGGGCGCGACCGCCGCGCCGCGTGCCTCGAGCTCGATCCCGAGC
Source organism: Rhodocyclaceae bacterium (assembly GCA_029982755.1). GTDB lineage: Bacteria > Pseudomonadota > Gammaproteobacteria > Burkholderiales > Rhodocyclaceae > Thauera. The sequence continues at coordinate 30,345 of JARRBR010000017.1, read as the reverse complement.
ACGCCCAGCATGCGTCGCGACCAGCGCCGGCGCAGGGTCTGGTGGGTGGCGCGGGCGGTGAAGGGGTAGACCAGCGCGATGGTCGCCACGCCCTGCGCGAGATGCAGCGCGAGGCGCAGGTAGCGCCACGCGCGCACGCCACGGGAGGTCAGCGCGGTTGGCGCGTCGGCACGCGGGGCGCCGGCGTGCGCGGCGCCATGCGCCGGTGTCAGGCCGGCGGCGGTTTCGGCGCAGGCCTGGTCGCTCGTGTTCATCTCGGCGTCGCGCGCGGTGGCGGGGCGGGCAGCGTGATTCAGTCCTGGCGTCCCATGAAGTGGCGGGCGTAGCGTGCATCCACCTTGTTGATCGGCATCAGGATGGGCAGGTCCGCGGTGTTGAAATCGGGATCCCAGGCGGGCTCGCCGCAGATCCACGCGCCGGCGCGAAGATAGCCCTTGATCAGCGGCGGCGCCTCGGCCTCGAGGTCGCTGCGCAGGCTGCCGATCGGCAGCGCATGGCGCGGGAACACGTGGTATTCCAGCGGTGCAAGGTGCCGTTCGCGCAGGCGATTATACAGGCTGGCCGCGTTGTGCCCGCCGTCGGCCATGCTCACCGAGGCGCAGCCGATCAGGTAGTCGTAGCCGTTCTCCTGCATGTAACGCGCGAGGCCCGACCACAGCAGGGCGATCACCGCACCGCTGCGATAGTCGGCGTCGATGCAGGAGCGGCCGATCTCCACCAGGCGGCCGCGCAGGTGCTGCAGTCGCGTGAGGTCGAACTCGTTCTCCGAGTAATAGCCGCCGACCCTGCGCGCGGCGGCGGGAGACAGGATGCGGTAGGTGCCGACGATGCGCCCGGCGGCTTCGTCGCGCACGATCAGGTGTTCGCAGAAGGGGTCGTAGATGTCGCGATCGACGCCCGGCGTGCGGGTGGGGAGGCGGGCGCCCATCTCCTCGGCGAAGACGCGATAGCGCAGTTTCTGGGCTTCTAGGATCTCGGTCTCGCAGGTCGCGAGTCCGACGTGCAGGTGGCGCGACTTGCGCGCGGCGCCGTCCTGGCGCGCCTGAATGTGCTGGAGCATGGCCTTCTTCCGTCCTGTTCGGGTCGGGCCATTCTCGAAACCCGGCGTTGCGACGCGGTGACGCGCTGGTTACGATGCGATGACGGATGGCTGGTGGACAGCCGCGAACGATCGACACCCCGAGGAGGATGACACGCATGACCGACACCCACGCCGCCGACACCTGCGTCTTCTGCCGCATCGCCCGTGGCGAGCTGCCCGCTTCACGGGTTTACGAGGACGAGCACACGCTGGCGATCATGGACATCCAGTCCGTGAATCCCGGCCACATGCTGGTGCTGGTCAAGCCGCACCGCGCCAACGTCTATGCGCTCGAGGACGAGCTCGCCGGCGCGGTGTTCCGTACCGCCGCGCGCATGGCGCGCGCCGCCAAGAAGGCCTTCGGCTGCGAGGGTGTGACGCTGTTCCAGGCCAACGAGAAGGCCGGGGCGCAGACCGTGTTCCACTTCCACATCCACGTGCTGCCGCGCTGGGAAGGCGATGGCATGGAGCTGGCCTGGCCGGTGAAGAACCCGCCGCGCGAGGCGCTCGAGGAGATGGCGGCGAAGCTGCGCGGGGCACTCGACGCGCAGGGGTGAGCGCACAGGGCTGGCGAGGCGGCGGCGCGGGCGCGCGCGCCGGGCTGCGTATAATCGCGGCGTCGGCCACTTTCCGGTAACCCGCCAGCCATGTCCATCCTCGTCTGCGGATCGGTCGCCTACGACTCGATCATGGTCTTCCACGACCGCTTCAAGAATCACATCCTGCCCGAGCAGATCCACATCCTGAACATCTCCTTCCTGGTGCCGGATCTGCGCCGGGAGTTCGGTGGCTGCGCCGGCAACATCGCCTACAGCCTCAAGCTGCTGGGCAGCGATCCGCTGATCGTGGCGACCGTGGGCGAGGACGCGGGCCCCTATCGCGCGCGCCTGCGGAAACTCGGGTTGCGCGAGGATTTCGTGCGCGAGGTCGCGGGCACCTTTACCGCGCAGGCCTTCATCACCACCGACCTCGACGACAACCAGATCACCGCCTTCCATCCGGGGGCGATGTTCCATTCCCATCTCAACGACGTGCGCGCGGCGAAGGATGCGAAGCTCGGCATCGTCTCGCCCGACGGCGCCGACGGCATGCTGCGCCATGCCGCGGGCTTCGCCGAGGCCGGCGTGCCCTTCGTGTTCGATCCGGGCCAGGCGCTGCCCATCCTCGGTAGCGAAGCGTTACTGAATTGCCTGAAACAGGCGCGCTACTGCACGGTCAATGACTACGAGGCCCGCCTGATGTGCGACAAGACCGGGCGCAGCGAGGTCGAACTCGCGCGTGAAGTGGAGGCGCTGGTGGTCACGCTGGGCGCGGAAGGCTCGCGCGTGCATTGGCGGGGCGAGGTGTTCACGGTGCCGGCGGTGAAGGCGGATGCGATCGTCGATCCCACCGGCTGCGGCGACGCCTATCGTGCCGGCCTGCTGCACGGCATCGTCAATGGCTGGGACATGCGCAGGAGCGCGCAGCTGGCCGCGGTCATGGGCGCGATCAAGATCGCCCATCGCGGCGGCCAGAACCATCAACCCTCGCGGTCGGACATCGCGTCCCGCTACCGTGAGGCCTTCGGGGAGGAACTCTGGTGATCGACAAGGGGATGAGGATGCGGAGCGGCAGTTTGCGCGCACTGGCGGCTGCCACCGTCGCCGTGCTGGTGCTGGGCGGCTGCGCTCAGGGTCTGGGTGGCGGCACGTATTCGCGCACCGAGGCGCGGCGGGCGATGACCGTGCAGTTCGGCACCGTCGAATCGGTGCGCGGCGTGCTGCTCGAAGGCACCAAGACGCCGGTCGGCACGGTCGCGGGCGCCGCCGTGGGCGGCATCGCCGGCAGCACGATCGGCGGCGGGCGCGGCCAGGCCGTGGCGACGGTGATCGGTGCGGTGGCCGGCGGCCTGGCGGGCTCGGCGGTGGAAGAGGGCGCGACCCGCACGCAGGGCGTCGAGGTAACGGTGCGCCTGGACGACGGCCAGTTCCTCGCCGTGGTGCAGGCCGACGAGGGCGAGGGCTTCCGCCCGGGCGAACGGGTCAGGGTGCTGCGCGACGGCGGCACGACGCGCGTGTCGCGCTGAGATCCTTCGCTTTCTCCGGCGATCGACGGCGGGGCCCGGGCGGGCCCCGCCCGCGTTCACGGGTAGAAGGCGTAGATGCGATAGCCGGTCGGCGCCAGGCCGGGCACCTGGAAGGACAGCCGCAGCTCGACGGCGGTCCGTGCCGGGAAGGCTTCCCGGGTCTCTCCGCGGCTCTGCCACTCGGCAGGGGCAAGCACCCGCCGGGAGATCGGCTTGTCGCCGGCATCGGTCAGGGTCAGTTCCAGATGCGGCCAGCGCTGCGGGTACTCGGCGCGGTTGTTGAGCGTGGCGTGCAGCAGGTAGTGACCGCGTTTGCCCGGTTCGGACTGGAGGTCCGAGGCCTCGATCGCGATGCGTTCGGCGTCCTGCGGATAGGGGATGGTGCAGCCGAGGCGCGCGCAGGCTTCGACGAGCAGCGGGCGCAGGCCGGGCAACTCTCGCGCGATCTCCATCCGGTAGAGGTAGGTGCCCTGTGCGCCGAGGAGGGCGGTGAGCGCGATCAAGAGCAGCCCGCCCAGGGCCTTCAGCACCGGATGGGCCTTGCGCTGCGGGCGACCATAGGTGGCGTCCAGGCGCGCGAGATCGGGCTCATGGTGCGCGGCGTCGAGGGTGTTCGCGGCTTCGTCCCGGATGGCCGCGGGCGGCGGCGCCTCTTCGGGTTCCGGCTCGGCTGGCGCAGGCGTGCCGCTCGCGGCGGCAGGCGTCACCGGCAGTGCATCGGTGTCCGCCAGCGGCCCGGGCGGCGGCGGACGACGGCCACTGCGCAGCACGCCGGGAAAGATGCGGGGCGGCGGGGTGTCGTCGGCTTGCGCTGCGGGGGGCGGCGCCGGCGGCGGTGCCGGCTCCGCCGGCATCTCGAGCGCATGCTCGAGCGCGTTGAACGGCCGGTAGCACTGCCCGCAGCGGACTTCGCCGCCGCGCGCCTGAAGCTGCTCGGGCCGCAGCCGGAAGACCGTCTGGCAGGCGGGGCAGCGCGTGAGCATCATGCGGCGGGGCGGCGACCTTCCAGGCGGATCCAGCCGTCGAGGCGGGCGCCGACTTCGAGTGCGAGGTAGGGCGCCCAGGCCTCGATGACCTGTCCGGCCTGGGTTTCGAGCACGCCGGACAGCGCCACCCGGCCGTCCGGTGCGACGCGCGCGGCGATCGCAGGCGCCAGCACGCACAGCGGATTGGTGAGGATGTTGGCGACGACCACCGCGAAGGTGTCGCCCACCGGCACCGAGGAGTGCTGCAGGCGCATGTTCACCTGGTTGCGCGCGGCGTTGTCGCGCGCCGCCTCCACCGCCTTCTCGTCGATGTCGATGCCGAGCACGTCGCCGGCGCCGAGCTTGGCCGCGGCGATGCCGAGGATGCCCGAGCCGCAGCCGTAGTCGAGCACGCTGCAGCCGGGCGTCACCGCCTCGCACAGCCACTCCAGGCACAGCCGGGTGGTCGGATGCGAGCCGGTGCCGAAGGCCATCCCCGGATCGAGCTCGATGTTGATCGCGCCGGCATCGGGCGCCTCGTGCCAGGACGGCACGATCCACAGCCGGTCGGTGATGCGGATCGGATCGAACTGGCTCTGCGTGAGCTGTACCCAGTTCTGCTCGGCCACTTCGGCGGTGGAGAAGTCAGGCACCGCGGGCAGGCCTGCCGCGCGGCTGGCCTCGGCGAGCGCGGCCTCGAGCTCGCCAGCGCGGGTCGCGCCGTCGAACAGCGCGATCACCCGGCTGTGGTCCCACAGGCTGGTGGGCAGGTGGCCGGGCTCGCCGAACTGCGGCTTCTCGGCGTCCGTGCCGGCATCCGCATCCTCGATCGAAACCGACAGCGCGCCGGCTTCCATCAGCGCGTCGGACAGTGCCTCGGCCTTGTCGGCGTCGGCGTGGAGGGTCACCGAGATCCACATGGCGTGTCAGCTCTGCACTTCGTTGCGGTCGGCCAGCTTGTGCTCCAGGTAGTGGATGCTGGTGCCGCCTTCGATGAAGCGCGGGTCGAGCATCAGGGTCTGATGCAGCGGGATGTTGGTCTTGATGCCTTCGACCATCATCTCGGACAGGGCGATGCGCATGCGGCGGATCGCCTGATCGCGGGTGTCGCCGTAGGTGATCAGCTTGCCGATCATCGAGTCGTAGTGCGGCGGTACGGTGTAGCCGTTGTACACGTGCGAGTCGACGCGCACGCCGGGGCCGCCCGGGGTGTGCCAGTTGGTGATGCGGCCCGGCGAGGGCGTGAACTTGAACGGATCCTCGGCATTGATGCGGCATTCCACCGCGTGGCCGCGGAAGACGATGTCGCGCTGGCGGAACCACAGCTTCTCGCCGGCGGCGACGCGGATCTGCGCCTGGACGAGGTCGATGCCGGTGATGAACTCGGTGACCGGGTGCTCGACCTGGAGCCGGGTGTTCATCTCGATGAAGTAGAACTCGTCGTTCTCGAACAGGAACTCGAAGGTGCCGGCGCCACGATAGCCGATCTTGCGGCAGGCCTCGGCGCAGCGCTCGCCGACCTTGGCGATGAGCTTGCGGTCGATGCCGGGCGCGGGGGCTTCCTCGATGACCTTCTGGTGACGGCGCTGCATCGAGCAGTCGCGCTCGCCCAGGTAGACCGCGTTGCCGTGCTGGTCGGCCAGGACCTGGATCTCGACGTGGCGCGGGTTCTCGAGGAACTTCTCCATGTACACAACCGGGTTGCCGAAGGCGGCCTGGGCCTCGGCGCGGGTGGTCGTCACCGCGTTGAGCAGCGCGGCCTCGGTGTGCACCACGCGCATGCCGCGCCCGCCGCCGCCGCCGGCAGCCTTGATGATCACCGGGTAGCCGATCGCGCGCGCGATCTTGACGATCTCCTTCGGGTCCTCGGGCAGGGCGCCGTCCGAGCCGGGCACGCAGGGCACGCCGGCGGCCTTCATCGCGTCCTTGGCTGAGACCTTGTCGCCCATCAGGCGGATGGTGTCCGGGCGCGGGCCGATGAAGACGAAGCCCGACTGCTCGACGCGCTCGGCGAAGTCGGCGTTCTCCGACAGGAAGCCGTAGCCGGGGTGGATGGCCTCGGCGTCGGTGACCTCGGCAGCGGAGATGATGGCCGGCACGTTCAGGTAGCTGAGCGTGGACGACGCCGGGCCGATGCACACCGACTCGTCGGCCAGGCGCACGTACTTGGCCTCGGTGTCGGCCTCGGAATGAACCGCAACGGTCTTGATGCCGAGCTCCCGGCAGGCGCGCAGGATGCGCAGGGCGATTTCCCCGCGGTTCGCGATCAGGATCTTCTCGAACATGGGCGCGCTCAGTCGATGACGAAGAGGGGCTGGCCGTATTCGACCGGCTCGCCGTTCTCGACCAGGATGGCCTTGATCACGCCGCTGGCGTCGGCCTCGATCTCGTTCATCAGCTTCATCGCCTCGATGATGCACAGGCGGTCGCCTTCATTGACCGACTGGCCGACCTCGACCAGCGGCTTGGCGCCCGGGGCGCTGGCGCGGTAGAAGGTGCCGACCATCGGCGACTTGACGACGTGGCCTTCCGGCAGCGCGCTGCCGGCCTCGGCCGCAGGCACCACCGCGGACGGTGCCGGGGCGGCGGCGGGCGCGGCGGCCGGGCCCTGGGCATAGTAGGTGGCGGGCGCGGCCGCCGAGTGCTTGGCGATGCGGACCTTCTCCTCGCCTTCGGTGACTTCCAGCTCGGAGATGCCCGATTCCTGAACGAGGTCGATGAGTTTCTTCAGCTTGCGCAGATCCATGTCTTTCTCCGGAGGTGACCGCGGCATCGTGCCGATGTGGGCGGTCGGGGGTGATCAGTAAGCGATGCCTTCCCCGTGACGAACCGGGCGTCGTCGCGGAACGCGCTCGCGGGCGCCCGTCGACCGCGCCGGCCGGTTGCCGCTGCGAGTCGTCGTGAAGGGGTGTGGCGAAGAGGGTCGGGTGCCGGCGCGGGCGTTGCGGGGCGCCGGGCAAGGGCGCGTCGTGTGCCCTCGAATCGCGCTCACGAGGCCTGGGCAAAGCGCGATCCCGTGCCGCGCGGGCGTGGCTCGTTCGCGTTCATGCAGGCCTTTTGAGCGCTTCATGTCGGCAAGTTTGCCGCACTTGACAGCATTTTGTCCACTTTTGGCGGGCGCGCGCGATGGTCGTCGGCGGTGTCGCCGAAGCTGCGATGCGCGGATTCTGCGCCGGCCGCGCACATGCTGCAAGCGTCGGGGCGGTGCCGGCCCGGCGCGTCATGCCCCTGTCGGCCAGGGGCGACTGAGGTGTCTGGTGCTGCCGGCGCCCGCCTGGGTGGGCGGATGCTCAGGCGCGGTCGTCCGCCGTGGGCGGGGTTGCCAGCAGGGCCTCGACCTGCGCCAGCCGGGCGCGCTCCTGGCCGCGACGCAGCGTCCGTTCCGCCGACGAAGGATAGATCGACACCTTCACCGGCACCTCGTCCCAGTCGAAGCTCAGGATCGCCTCGGGCGTGTGCGGCGCCGGCCGGCGCGGTTCGCGGTGCTCGTAGGGGAAGTCCTGGTTGAGGAAAAAGATCTCCACGTCCTTGGCGCTGTCGGGAAAGATCTCGATCTCGAGCTCGGAGTAGCGCCCGGCAGTGCCATCGAGCGCGCCGCCGGTGAGGTAGGGGTGGAAGTCGGCGAGCAGGCGCATGACCTCGACCGCGGCGCTGCGCATCTCGTGCAGGCGCTCGGGCTGCTCCTCGTCCTGGTAGAGCGCCTGCCAGGCACGCAGCTCGGCCTCGATCTCGGTGTTGTTGGGCAGTGAATCGGCGTCGGTGGCGCCCAGCTGTTTGGCTGCCTTGCGCTTGGCGAAGCCGAAGTCGCTGATGCCGTCTTCGGCCATCATGCGTGCCGCCAGTGCGGCGATCTCGCGCCGGAGGCTGCCGCCGCGGGAAACGTGAGCGTGTGAGGGCATGATGAGGCTCGGGTAGAATGCCGGGCCATTGTACACGGGCCGGTTTCATGCGGATGACGGCCCTCCGGAGTTCGAGTTCCAAATGCACATTCACATCCTCGGTATCTGCGGCACCTTCATGGGCGGCGTCGCGCTGCTGGCGCGCGCGGCCGGCCACAAGGTCACCGGCTGCGACGCCAACGTCTATCCGCCGATGAGCACCCAGCTCGAGGAGCAGGGCATCGGCCTGATCGAGGGCTACGACGCTAGCCAGGTGGATCTCGCCCCCGACGTGTTCGTCATCGGCAATGCGGTGTCGCGCGGCAATCCGCTGCTCGAGGCCATCCTCGACCGCGGCCTGCCCTACGTCTCGGGGCCGCAGTGGCTGGCGGAGCATGTGCTGGCCGGGCGCTGGGTGCTGGCGGTGGCCGGCACCCATGGCAAGACGACGACGACCTCGCTGCTGGCCTGGATGCTCGAGGATGCCGGGCTCAACCCGGGCTTCCTGGTCGGCGGCGTGCCGCAGAACTTCGGCGTCTCGGCGCGACTGACCGAGTCGCCCTTCTTCGTCATCGAGGCCGACGAGTACGACACCGCGTTCTGCGACAAGCGCTCGAAGTTCGTGCATTACCGCCCGCGCACCGCGATCCTCAACAACCTCGAGTTCGACCACGCCGACATCTTTGCCGACCTGGCGGCGATCGAGACCCAGTTCCACCATCTGGTGCGCACGGTGCCGGCGAGCGGGCGCATCGTCGCCAACGCCCGCGAGGACAGCCTTGAGCGCGTGCTTGCGCGCGGCTGCTGGTCGGAGCTGGAGTGGTTCAACGATCCGGCGCAGTGGTCGGTGACCACCGGGGCGTCCGAAGCCGAGGCGGTGTTCAGCCTGAATGGCGTCGAGCAGGGGCGGGTGCAGATGCCCCTCGCCGGCAGCCACAACCGCGAGAACGCGCTCGCCGCGATCGCCGCCGCGCGCCATGTCGGCGTCACGCCGGCGCAGGCGATCGCCAGCCTGGCGACGTTCGAAGGCATCAAGCGCCGGCTCGAGCTGCGTGGCGTGGTCGATGGCGTCAGCGTCTACGACGACTTCGCCCACCATCCGACCGCGATCGCGCTCACCGTCGGCGGCCTGCGCCGGCGCGAGCCTGCGGGACGGATCCTGGCGGTGCTGGAGCCGCGTTCGAACACCATGAAGCTCGGGGTCATGAAGGCGCAGCTGCCCGCCAGCCTCGCCGAGGCCGACGCGGTGTTCTGCTACGGCGCCGGGCTGGGCTGGGACGCGGCCGAGGCGCTGGCGCCGCTCGGCGCGCGTGCGCGCGCCTATGAAGTGCTCGATGCGCTGGTGGCGGACGTCGTCGCGACCGCCCGGGCGGGCGACCACATCCTGGTGATGAGCAACGGCGGCTTCGGCGGCGTGCATCAGAAGCTGCTCGACGCGCTCGCCGCGCGTTGAGGCGCCGCCTTCCTCGAAGCGCCGTCCTGCCGCCGGGACCACGGTCGCGCAGCGTCTGCGCGACCGTGGTCGTCGCGTGCGGCGGCGAGCCTGTCAGCGCTGTGCGCCGGTCGGGTTGTCGCGCCGGCGCGCTTCCTCGTCGCTGATGTATTCGAACACGCGCACGACCTTGCGCACGCCCTGACTGGTGCGGGCGACTTCGGCGGCAGCGTCCGCCTCGGCGCGGGTGACGATGCCCATCAGGAACACCACGTTGGCCTCGGTGACGACCTTGACGTTGTGCGCCGAGAAGCGCCCGGCGTCGACGAAGCGGGCCTTGACGTTGGAGGTGATCAGCGCGTCGTTGCCGCGCGCGGTCAGGGTGGAATTGGGGCCGACCACCACCTCGTTGATCACGCCACGCACATGCTCGACCCCGGCCACGATGCGCTCGAGCTCGCCGCGCACGGTTTCGTTGGGCGCCTCGCCGGTCAGCAGCACGTTGCGGTTGTAGGATGTGACGTTCACATGTGCGCTGCTGCCGAAACGCTCGCGGATGCGGCTCGACACCTTCCATTCGATGCCTTCGTCCTCGACGTAGGTGCCGCTGGTGCGGCGGTCGGAGACCAGGGCGGCGCCTGCGCCGACCCCGGTGGCGACGACCGGGAAACAGCCCTGCAGCAGCGGCAGCAGCGCGGCCGCGCCCAGGCCGAGCATCAGCGCACGGCGGGTTTGGCGGCCCGGTTCCTGGGTGCTTGCGGTGTTCGGGGAATGTCGCAGCGTCTTCATCAGTCTTCCACTCCGAGTAACAGACAGTCGATACCGTCGCACAGGCAATGCAGGATGAGCAAGTGCAATTCCTGGATGCGCGCGCTGCGGTCTGCGGGCGCGGACAGCAGGATGTCGGCCGGGCCGAGGGCTTCGGCGATGCGTCCGCCGTCGGCGCCGGTGAGGGCGATCACCCGCATGTCGCGTTCATGGGCGGCGCCGATCGCGCCCAGCACGCGGGCCGAGGCGGGGTTGGTGGCCAGCGTGACGAGGATGTCGCCCGGCTGGCCGAACGCGGCGATCTGGCGGGCGAACAGGGCCTGCGGGTCGAGTTCCGCGGCGACCGGCGCCAGCGTCGAGGTGTCGGCGCTGAGCGCCATCGCCGCCAGTGCCGGGCGCTCGAGTTCGAAGCCGTTCACCAGCTGCGCGGCGAAGCGGCGGGCGTCGCCTGCCGAGCCGCTGCCACCGCACACCAGCACCCTGCCGTTGTCGAGCAGGCTGGCGGTGATGAGTTCGACGGCGCCGGCGATCGGCGCGGCGAGCAGTTCGAGCGCCTCGAGCGAGGCGCGCATGTTGTCTTCGAACTGGTGCGAGATGCGGTCGATGAGGTTCATGCGGGCTGGAGCGTCTGCAGGGCGGCAGAGTCTAGCATGGGGCCTCAGCCGCCATCGAAGGCCCCCGGTAACCAGGTGATTCGGGCCGGATCGAGGGCGTCGAGCAGGACCGCATCGAAGCGGCAGGCCGCGCCCGCGTAGCGCCGTCCGGCGCCGCCCAGCCACCACTGCGCGGCGATCAGCACGCGCCGGCGCTTGGCGGCGGTGATGCTCTCGGCCGCGCCGCCGAAGCGCCCGTTGCTGCGCAGGCGGACCTCGACGAAGACCACGTGGCTGCGGTCGAGGCAGATCAGGTCCACCTCGCCGCCGCGGCAGCGCACGTTGCGCGCGATCAGGCGCAACCCGCGTGCCGCGAGGTGCTCGGCGGCGAGCGCCTCCGCCGCAGCGCCGCGTGCTTGCGCCGGCGTCCGGCGTGCGCCGATACTGTCGCCTCCATCACCTGTGCGCCTGCCTGCGGCCCGCGCGCCGCTCGTCCGTCCGCCGCCTGAGTCCTGCGCGGGACGTCGCCGTGCCGCCGAGTCGAATTCATCCATGCCCGCCACCGTCTCCCTGCCCGATCGTCCGCTTTCCAGTACGCCGTCATTGTATGTGGTGGCGACCCCGCTCGGGAATCTGCATGACATGACGCTGCGCGCGCTCGCCGTGCTCGGCGCGGTCGATGTGGTCGCCGCCGAGGACACCCGCCACAGCCAGCGCCTCCTGGATGCCTACGGGCTGAAGGTGCGCATGATGGCGGTGCACCAGCACAACGAGCAGGCGGCGGCGGGGCAGCTGATCGAGCATCTGGCCGGCGGGCGCCATGTGGCGCTGATCACCGATGCGGGCACGCCCGCGGTGTCCGATCCCGGAGCGCGCCTGGTCGCCCGCGTGCGCGCGGCCGGCCATCCGGTCGTGCCGCTGCCCGGGCCGTGCGCCGCGGTGGCGGCGCTGTCGGTGTCCGGCTTCGCCGAGGGCGGCTTCCGCTTCGTCGGTTTCCTGCCCGCCAAGGGCGGGGCGCGGCGCGCGGCGCTGTCCGCGCTGCGCGACGAGCGCGAGGCGATGGTGTTCTACGAGGCGCCGCACCGCATCCTCGACTGCGTGGCCGACATGGCCGAGGTCTTCGGCGGCGAGCGCGAGCTCCTGATTGCGCGCGAGATGACCAAGCTCCACGAGCAGATCGTGCGCATGCCGCTCGCCCACACCGCGGCCTGGTTCGCCGCCGATGCCAACCGGGTGCGCGGCGAGTTCGTGCTGGTGCTGGCTGGCGCGCCCGCGGGCGAAGGGCTCGACACGGAGGCGGTGCGCGTGCTGGAGCTGCTGCTCGCCGAGCTGCCGGTCAAGACCGCGGCGAGCCTGGCGGCCGAGATCACCGGTGCGCCGCGCAAGATGTTGTATGCCGCGGCGCTGGCGCGTCGAGACGAGGATTGAGTCCGCTCCGGGTGTCTCGCGGCGAGGGGCCGAGGCGCGCGCTGCAGGCGTAAGCGCCTATAATCCGGGGCTTCAGAGAGGACCCGCTTCATGCAAACGATCACCCTTGTCCGCCCGGACGACTGGCATCTGCACGTGCGCGACGATGCCGCCCTCGATGCCGTGGTACCGCACACTGCCGCACGTTTCGGCCGCGCCCTGATCATGCCCAACCTGAAGCCGCCGGTGACGACGACGGCGCAGGCGCTGGCCTATCGCGAGCGGATCCTCGCTGCCGCGCGCGGCACCGGCTTCCAGCCGCTGATGAGCCTGTACCTGACCGACAATCTGCCGGCCGACGAGATCGACCGCGCCGGCGCCAGCGGCCACATCGTCGCCTGCAAGCTCTACCCGGCCGGCGCGACGACCAACTCCGACGCCGGCGTGACCGCGATCGACAAGATCTATCCGGTGCTCGAGCGCATGGAGAAGCTCGGCATGGTCCTGTGCGTGCATGGCGAGGCCACTGGGGCCGATGTCGACGTGTTCGATCGCGAGCGCGTGTTCATCGAGCGCACCCTGTCGCCGCTGGTGAGGCGCTTTCCCGCGCTGAAGGTGGTGTTCGAGCACATCACCACCGCCGAGGCGGCGCAGTTCGTGCGCGCCGCCGGCGCCAACGTGGCGGCGACGGTGACCGCGCACCACCTCCTGCTCAACCGCAATGCGATCTTCGCTGGCGGCATCCGGCCGCACCACTACTGCCTGCCGGTGCTCAAGCGCGAAACCCATCGCGAGGCGCTCGTGTCCGCAGTCACCTCGGGCAATCCGCGCTTCTTCCTCGGAACCGACTCCGCGCCGCACGCGCAGAGCACCAAGGAGAACGCCTGCGGTTGCGCCGGTTGCTACACCGCGCACGCCGGGATTGAGCTTTATGCGGAGGTCTTCGATGCGGCGGGCGCGCTCGACCGTCTGGAGGCCTTCGCCAGCCTGAACGGCCCGGCTTTCTACGGCCTGGCGCCGAACGCCGACACCATCACGCTGCGCCGCGAGTCCTGGGCCGTGCCGGCGAGCTACCCCTATCTCGGTGGCGACCCGCTGGTGCCGCTGCGCGCGGGCGAGCAGGTGGCATGGCGGCTGGTCGGGTCGGGGGCAGGCGCATGATGCGCGGCGGGCGTGTGGCGCGCGTGTTCGCCGCAGCCGTGGCGCTGGGGGTGCTCGCGGGCTGCGAGAACAGCGCGACGTCGTACATGATCGATGGCAGCCAGCATGCGCTGATCCTGGTGCGGGAACAGAAGTTTTTCTGGGACGGAGAACTCAGCCAGGCGGTGGTGGTGTCGCGCCTGCCAGCGTGCCAGAAGCGTGTCCGCATTCATCCGGGGTCGGTGGATCTGGTCGAGATGAAGGTCTACGCCGCGGGCGACGGCTTGTGGGCGCTGCATCAGGGTAATCGCTGGTACCTCGCCGGTACCGAGGAGTGCCGCCTGCAGGACTGGGACAACCCCGGCAATCAGCCGCCGGGCCGGCTGATCGGCAGTTTCGTGCTCAAGGACGGCGCTCCCGCCTTCGTGCCGGCCCCGGCGGCGAACTGAGCCGGACGGCGGGGCGGCGACCTGCGTATAATCCGCTGCGGGAAGTTCGCCAGGCAGTCGCTGCGCGCTATGTCGCGCGTGGAGGAAAGTCCGGGCCCCGCAGAGCAGGATGCCGGCTAACGGCCGGGCGCCGTGAGGCGACGGAAAGTGCAACAGAGAGCAGACCGCCGATGGCTGTCCGGGCCTGGCCGCCGCGAGGCGGTAAGGTCTCCCTCCTGAAGAGGGCGTTTCACGTTGCGAAAGCAGCGCTGGAGCGGGAGGCACAGGCAAGGGTGAAACGGTGTCGCGGCGTGCGCAAGCGCGGCGCGGGCCGGTGCGAAAGCGCCGGCGGGTAAGAGCCCACCGCAGGACTGGCAACAGGACTGGCACGGTAAACCCCATCCGGGGCAAGGCCAAATAGGGGAGCATCGGCGTGGCTCGCGTCGCTCCCGGGTAGGCTGCTAGAGCTTCACGGTAACGTGTCGCCCAGAGGAATGACTGCCCGATGTCGCCGGCTCGCCGGCGGCATTCGACAGAACCCGGCTTATCGGCGAACTTCCCCACTTCCCCACACCGTTTCATCCTCGCGGACCCTCGTCCGCGGTCCGGCGTCGCGTTTCCGTCCGCCGGCGGTCCGGCTGCAGCCCTGGTTCGGGCCCGATTCCCCACCTTCTCCCACTTCGGCCTTCGCCGCGCCCGTGTTCGCGCAAGGCGTGAGCCCGAATTGCCATCGTCCTTGATTTTTCAGGATTTATTGCCTCGCCGGCGGCGTGCCATAAGTCATTGTGTCACAACGACATTTGGCTCGAGCCGCCTTGACCCGGGATCGCCTTTCCACTAGAGTGGGTTTAAGTGGAAAAAAGTGGGGAAAAGTGTCATTCCGATGCTTTCCCGGTGCCGTCAGGGGGGACGATGTTCCAGGGAGCCACCGCGCTCAATCTCGATGCCAAGGGTCGCCTTGCGATACCTGCCCGGCATCGTGACGCCCTGGCCGTCGACAACGGGCAGATCGTGCTGACCGCCCATCCGCACGGCTGCTGCCTCGTCTATCCCGTTCCCGCCTGGATTCCGATTCGCGATCAGGTGCTTGCCGCGCCCGGCCTGGACCGGCAGTCGGCGATGTTCAAGCGCCTGCTGGTGGGTTTCGCGCAGGATGAAACGCTCGACGCAGCCGGTCGCGTGCTGGTCGCGCCGTCGCTGCGCAAGTTCGCCAAGCTCGACAAGCAGGTGTGGCTGGTCGGGCAGGGCACGCATTTCGAGCTCTGGTCCGACGAGGGCTGGGAGAAGCAGCAGGAGGCGATGCTCGACCTGGTCAATACCGGGTTGCCGCCCGGGTTCGAGAGCCTGGCGCTGTGAGTGCGGCACACCAGCACGTCAGCGTCCTGCTCGCCGAGGCAGTCGACGCGCTCGCGATCCGTGCCGACGGCATCTATGTCGACGGCACCTTCGGGCGCGGCGGGCACAGCCGGGCGGTGCTCGAGCGGCTTGGGCCGGCGGGGCGGTTGATCGCGTTCGATCGCGATCCGGCGGCGATCGCGGCGGGGGAGGCGCTCAACGACCCGCGGCTGACGCTGGTGCATTCGGCGTTCAGCGCGCTCGACGCGGAGCTCGAGCGCCTAGGTGTGGCGGCGGTAGATGGGGTTTTGCTGGATCTGGGGGTGTCTTCACCCCAACTGGACGACGCGGCGCGGGGCATGAGCTTTCGCTTCGACGCACCGCTCGACATGCGCATGGACACCAGCCGCGGGCAGACCGTGGCGGAATGGCTGGCGGATGCTTCCGTCGGTCATATCACGGAGGTACTCAGGGATTATGGAGAGGAACGGTTTGCTCATGCGATTGCAAAGGCGATTGCAACTGCTCGGACAGGGGGGGTTGTCGCAACCACTGGACAACTTGCCGCGATCGTGGAGAAAGCGGTCCGCACACGCGAGCCGGGGCAGCACCCGGCGACACGCTCCTTCCAGGCTTTTCGGATTTTCATCAATCAGGAACTCGAGGAGCTGACGCGCGTGCTGCCGGTCTGCGTGTCCCGCCTGCGTGCGGGCGGGCGGCTCGCGGTGATCAGCTTCCACTCGCTCGAGGATCGCATCGTGAAACGCTTCATGCGTGACGAATCGCGCCCGCCGGTGCTGCCGCGCCGGCTGCCGATCAGGGCGGCGGATCTGCCCGCGCCGCGCCTGAAACTCGTCGGCAAGGCGGTGCGTCCGGGCGAGCTTGAGGTCGCCGCCAACCCGCGCGCACGCAGCGCGGTGATGCGCGTGGCCGAACGCACGGAGGCGCCGGCATGATCCGCGCCGATGCCGTCCTCGTGGCCCTGGTCGTCGCCAGTGCGCTCGGCGTCGTCGCCGCGCAGCATCAGGCCCGCCGGCTGTATGCCGAATACGAACGCGAGCAAGCGCGTGCGCAGGCGCTCGAGGTCGAGTGGGGCCAGCTTCAGCTCGAACAAAGCACCTGGGCCACCCACGGCCGGGTCGAGAAGCTGGCACGGGAAAGACTCGGCATGCGCCTGCCGCCCGCCGGGCAGGTGCTCGTCGTGGAGCCGCAATCATGAAGAAACAGCGTGCCGTCACGTTCAACCACAATCCACTGCTCAAGCGCGAACTGCCGGCCTGGCGTGCGCGCGTGGTGATGCTCGGGCTCATGGGCTGCTCGCTGGCGCTGGCCGGGCGCGCGCTCTACCTGCAGGGCGTCAATAACGATTTCCTGCAGGCCAAGGGCGAGTCGCGCTATGCGCGCACGCTCGAGGTCCCCGCCACCCGCGGCCGTATCACGGACCGCCAGGGCGACATCCTGGCGGTGAGCACACCGGTGCGTTCGGTATGGGCGATTCCCTCCGATGCGCAACTCGAGCCGGCGCAGGCGCGAGAGCTCGCTCGCCTGCTCGAGATGGACGTCAAGGAGCTCAACGCCAAGCTGGCGACCGGGCGTGACTTCGCCTACCTCAAGCGCCAGGTGCCGCCCGAGGTCGCGCAGAAGGTCGCCGACCTGCGCCTGCCCGGCATCCACCAGCAGCAGGAATACCGCCGCTATTACCCGGGCGGCGAGGTGATGGCCCACATCCTGGGCTTTACCGACGTCGAGGACAAAGGCCAGGAGGGAATCGAGCTCGCCTTCGACAAGCGCCTGGCCGGCCGCCCTGGGGCGCGGCGCGTGATCAAGGACCGCCGCGGCCAGATCGTCGAGGACGTCGAGGCGATCCGTCCGCCGCGCGACGGCGAGGACGTGGCGCTGTCGATCGACGGCAAGGTCCAGTACATCGCCTGGTCGGCGCTGCGCGATGCGATGCACCAGCACAAGGCCCAGGCCGGCGCCGTGGTCGTTCTCGATGCGCGCAGCGGCGAGATTCTGGCGCTGGCCAACGCGCCGACCTTCAACCCCAACAACCGCGCCAACCTCAGCGGTGCGCAGCTGCGCAATCGCGTATTCACCGACGCCTTCGAGCCCGGCTCGGTGATGAAGCCCTTTATCGCCGCGCTCGCGATGGATCGCGGCAAGGTTAAGTTCGACACCCAGATCGACACCGGCAACGGACGCATGACGATCGGCACGGCGACGATCTCGGACACCAAGCGCCACGGCATGATGACCGTGGCCCAGATCGTGCAGAAGTCGTCCAACATCGGCACCGTCAAGATGGCGCAGCAGTTCAGCCCCGACGAGATGTGGCACCTCTTCGACCAGCTCGGCTTCGGTACCCCGCTCAACCTCGGCTTTCCGGGCGAGACCTCCGGACGGCTGCGTCCGGCCAAAAGCTGGCGGCCGATCGAGCAGGCCACCATGTCCTATGGTCATGGCATCTCGACCAGCCTGATCCAGATGGCGCGCGCGTACATGGTGTTCGCGCGTGACGGCGAGCTGGTGCCGCTGTCGCTGACCCGTGTCGAGGGCGCGCCGTCCTCGGGCCGGCGCATCTTCTCCGCGCATACCGCACAGCAGATGCGCAGCATCCTGGCGATGGCCGCCGGACCGGGCGGCACCGCGCCGCGCGCGCAGGTGCCCGGCTACACGGTGGCCGGCAAGACCGGCACTGCGCACAAGCTCGAAGGCGGGCATTACGCACGCAAGTACGTGTCGTCCTTCGTCGGTTTCGCGCCGGCGACCAATCCGCGCATCGTCGTCGCGGTCATGATCGACGAGCCCAGCGCCGGCCAGTACTTCGGCGGCGCGGTGGCGGCGCCGGTGTTCGCGCGCATCACCGAGGGCACGCTGCGCTCGCTCGGCGTGGCGCCGGACGTTCCGCTCACGCCGCTGCAACTCGCCCGCCGCAGCGCGGACGAGGCGGCAGGCAGCGCGGTCGGCAGGGAGAACATGTGAGCCCGCTCCAGGCCCAGTCGATCC
This sequence comes from Rhodocyclaceae bacterium, assembly GCA_029982755.1. Taxonomy (GTDB): domain Bacteria; phylum Pseudomonadota; class Gammaproteobacteria; order Burkholderiales; family Rhodocyclaceae; genus Thauera. The sequence goes on along the minus strand of JARRBR010000017.1, from coordinate 12,247 downwards.
TCGACCACCTGCGCGCGCAGGGCGTGGTGCCGCAGGACATCACCGCCGATTCGCGCAAGGCAGGTCCGGGGGCGGTGTTTGCTGCCTGGCCCGGGCAGCGCACCGATGGTCGGCGCTATCTCGCCGACGCCGCCGGGCGTGGCGCGGCGGCCTTGCTGTGGGAGAGCGGCGACGGCTTCGAGTTCGTTCCCGCCGGTGTGCCCGGCCTCGGGGTGGCGCAGCTGCGCGAGCTGGCGGGGTATCTTGCCCACGAGGTCCACGGACGCCCCTCTGCCTCGCTGTGGGTGGCGGGCGTGACCGGCACCAACGGCAAGACCACGGTTACCCAGATGCTGGCGCGCGCGCTCGGCGAGCTCGGCGAGCCCTGCGGGATCGTCGGCACGCTCGGTTGCGGCTTTCCGGACGCGCTCGAGGAAGGCCTCAACACCACGCCCGATGCGCTCGAGCTGCACCGCTGGTTCGCGCGCTTCCGCGCCGCGGGCGCCAGCGGCGCGGCAATGGAGGTGTCTTCGATCGGGCTCGACCAGGGGCGGGTCAACGGCGTGCAGTTTGACGTCGCCGTATTCACCAACCTCAGCCGCGACCACCTCGACTACCACGGCACCATGGAGGCCTATGCCGAGGCCAAGGCGCGGCTGTTCGCGCGCCCCGAGGTGCGCACCAGCGTGATCAATATCGACGACGCCTACGGGCTGACGCTCGCCCGCCGCCTGGTGGCCGAAGGGCGGGAGGTGATCGCCTGCACCCTCCATGGCGCCAACATCGCCGCCGTTCCGGGTGCGCGCGTGCTGCATGCCGACCGGCTCCAGGCGGCGCCCGCCGGGCTGCGCTTCACGCTGGCTTGGGCGGGGCGGGAGGCCGACGTGAACGTGCGCATGGTGGCGCCATTCAACGTCTCCAACCTGATCGCGGTGGCCGCGGCGCTGCTCGCGCGCGGCCTCGAGTTCGACAGCCTGGCGCCGGTGCTCGCGCGCCTGGTGCCGCCGCAGGGCCGCATGCAGCTCGTCGGCGGGGTGTGCGAGCCGCTGGTCGTGATCGATTACGCGCACTCGCCCGATGCCCTTGCCAAGGTGCTCGAGGCCTTGCGCGCCACGGTGCATACGCGCGGCGGACGTCTCGTCTGCGTGTTCGGCTGCGGCGGCGATCGCGACCCGGGCAAGCGTCCGATGATGGGCGAGATCGCCCGCGCGCTCGCCGACCGCGTGGTGATCACCAGCGACAATCCGCGCTCGGAGGATCCTTTGCGCATCATCGAGGCGATCGCGGCGGGCGCTGGGCCCGCGGCGGAGCAGGTGGTCGATCGTGCGCAGGCCATTGCGCGCGCGATCGCCGACGCCGGCGCGGACGATGTGGTGCTGATCGCGGGCAAGGGCCATGAGCCGTATCAGGAGATCCTCGGCCAGCGCCTGCCTTTTTCTGATCTGGAGCAGGCGCGCCTGGCCCTGCGCGGCTGGCAGGCGCGGGGAGTCGGACGATGATGACGCTGCAGGACGCCGCGCGCGCGCTCGGTGCGCACGGGGCTCGTTTCACCGCGCTGGCCCGCTTCGAATGCGTGGGCACCGACAGCCGCGCGCTGGCGCCCGGCCAGCTCTTCGTCGCGCTGCGTGGCGAGCGTTTCGACGGCCACGATTTTGTCGCGGCCGCGGCGAAGGCGGGCGCGGCTGCGGCGATGGTCGATGCGGCGTGGGCCGACGCGCATGCGGATGCCGCGCTACCGCTGCTGGTGGTCGACGACACCCGCCTGGCGCTCGGCTCGCTGGCGGCAGCCTGGCGCGCACGCTTCGCCATTCCGGTGATCGGCGTCACCGGCAGCAACGGCAAGACCACCGTCAAGGAGATGTGCGCGGCCATCCTGCGCGCGCAGGCGCGGCGCGAGGGCTTCGGCGAGGAGTCCGTGCTCGCCACCCGCGGCAACCTCAACAACGACATCGGGCTGCCGCTCACGCTGCTCGAGCTGCGCGACTTCCATCGTGCCGCGGTGGTCGAGATGGGCATGAATCATCCGGGCGAGATCGCCTACCTCACCGCGCTCGCGCAGCCCACGGTGGCGCTGGTGAATAACGCCCAGCGTGCGCACCTCGAGGGCATGGGCGGGGTCGAGGAGGTCGCCCGCGAGAAGGGCGCGATCTACCAGGGCCTGGGCAGCGCGGGGGTCGCGGTGGTAAATGCCGATGATCCCCATGCCGACTACTGGCGCGGGCTCAACGGCGGACGGCCGATTGTGACATTCGGTGTCGATGGCGCGGCGGACGTGCGCGGCCGGTGTACCCTGCGCGGCCTCGGCTCGCGGCTCGAGCTCGATACCCCTCAGGGGGCGGTCGAGTTCGCCCTGCAGGTGCCGGGTCTGCACAACGCGCGCAACGCCGTCGCGGCCGCGGCTGCATGCCTGGCCGCCGGCGTGACGCTCGACGCGGTTGCCGAAGGGCTGGGCGAGTTCGCCGGTACGCGCGGCCGGCTGCAGCGGCGCGCAGGGCCGAACGGGGCGCTGATCCTCGACGACTCCTACAACGCCAATCCCGACTCGGTGCGCGCCGGGATCGACGTGCTGGCCTCGATGCCGGGCCATACCTGGCTGGTGCTGGGCGACATGGGCGAGGTCGGCGAAACCAGCGCGCAGGTGCACGACGAAATCGGCGGCTACGCCAAGAGCAAGGGCATCGACGGCCTGTTTGCGCTGGGCGACATGAGCGCGGTGGCGGTGCGCAATTTCGGTGAGGGCGGGCGTCATTTCGCCTCGTATGAGGCACTCGTCAGGGCGCTCGCGCCGCGGCTGGATGCAGATTCGGTGGTGCTGGTGAAAGGCTCGCGTTTCATGGCTATGGAAAGGGTGGCGGACGCGCTTGCGGCAATGCACAATTCTGCCCCTTCGAACGGAACCGGCTCCTGACATGCTGTTGGAACTTGCTCTCTGGCTCGGCCAGGACATTCGTGGCTTCAACGTCTTCGGCTACATCACGCTGCGGACGGTGCTCGCCGCCCTCACCGCGCTGGCGATCTCGCTGATCGCCGGCCCGGCCGTCATCCGCTGGCTCGCCGCCAAGAAGATCGGCCAGGCGGTGCGCGACGACGGTCCCAAGTCGCATCTGACCAAGGCGGGCACGCCGACCATGGGCGGCGCGCTGATCCTGATCGCGATCGGGGTCACCATCCTGCTGTGGGGCGACCTCAAGAACGACTACGTGTGGGTGACCCTGTTGGTCACCCTCGGTTTCGGTGCCGTGGGCTGGGTGGATGACTGGCGCAAGGTGGTGCACCGCAACCCTAAGGGCTTGGCGAGCCGCTGGAAGTATCTGTGGACCTCGGCGATCGCGCTCGCTGCGGCGATCTACCTCGGCGTCACCGCCAGCACGCCGGCCGAGACCGAGCTGATCGTGCCCTTCTTCAAGGCCGTGGCCTATCCGCTGGGCATCTTCGGCTTCATCGCGCTGACCTACTTCGTCATCAACGGCACCAGCCACGCGGTCAACCTGACCGACGGCCTCGATGGCCTGGCGATCATGCCGACGGTGATGGTGGCGGCGGCGCTGGCGATCTTCGCCTACGTCGCCGGCCACGTCGGCTTCTCGAAGTATCTCGGCGTGCCGTATGTCGCGGGCGCGGGGGAACTCGCCGTGTTCTGCGGGGCGATCTGCGGTGCGGGTCTGGGCTTCCTGTGGTTCAACGCCTATCCCGCGGAAGTTTTCATGGGCGACGTCGGCGCGCTCGCGCTCGGCGCCGCGCTCGGCACGATCGCGGTGATCGTGCGCCAGGAGATCGTGCTCTTCATCATGGGCGGCCTCTTCGTCGCCGAGACCCTGTCGGTGATGGTGCAGGTGCTGTACTTCAAGGCCACCGGCGGCAAGCGCATCTTCCGCATGGCGCCGCTGCACCACCACTACGAGCTGGGCGGCTGGAGGGAAACCCAGGTCGTGGTCCGCTTCTGGATCATCACCATCATGCTGGTGCTGTTCGGGCTGTCGACGCTGAAACTGCGATGAGCGAACTTACGGGCAAACACGTTCTCGTCCTCGGCCTCGGCGAATCGGGCCTCGCGATGGCGCGCTGGTGCGCGCTGCGCGGTGCACGCGTGCGCGTGGTCGACAGCCGCGCCACCCCGCCCGGGCTGGATGCCCTGCGCGCGGACGCACCGCTGGCCGAGATCGTCGTCGGCGAGTTCGGTGCCGAGGTGCTCGACGGCATAGAGCTGGTGGCGCTGAGCCCCGGGCTCGACCCGCGCCTGGGCGTCGCAGCCGAGGCGCGCCGGCGCGGCCTGCCGATCACCGGCGAGATGAGCCTGCTCGCGCAGGCGCTGGACGAACTCGGCGTGCGCGCGCAGACCCGCATCCTCGCCATCACCGGTACCAACGGCAAGACCACCACCACCGCGCTCACGGCGGCGCTGGCGCAGTCGGCGGGGATCGACGCGGTGGCGGCCGGCAACATCAGCCCGGCAGCGCTCGACGTGCTGATGGAGCGGCTGGAGATCGGTGCCGCGCTGCCCGCATGCTGGGTGCTGGAGCTCTCCAGCTTCCAGATCGAGACCATGCATGGCCTCGATCCCGATGCGGCCACGGTGCTCAACGTGACCGACGACCATCTCGACCGCTACGCCGGTCTCGACGAGTACGCCGCGACCAAGGCGGCGATCTTCCAGGGCCAGGGCGTGCAGGTGCTGAACCGCGACGATGCGCGCGTCGACGCGATGGCCGGCGCCGGCCGCCGCGCGATCCGCTTCGGTACTTCGGCGCCGACCGCCGCGCACGATTACGGGCTCGCCGACGCCGACGGCCGGACCTGGCTGGTGCGCGGCGACGTGCGCCTGCTCGCGCTCGCCGACCTGCCGCTCGCCGGCCGCCACAACGCGGCCAACGCGCTGGCGGCGCTCGCCCTGTGCGAGGGCGGGCTCGACATCGCCCCGCAGCGCCTGATCAACGGTCTGCTCGCCTTCCGCGGCCTGCCGCACCGGGTCGAGCTGGTGGCCGAGCGCGCCGACGGCGTGCGCTTCTACGACGACTCCAAGGGCACCAACGTCGGCGCCACGGTGGCGGCGCTGGCGGGCATGGACTGCCCGGTGGTGCTGATCGCCGGCGGCGACGGCAAGGGCCAGGACTTTTCGCCGCTGGCCGAGGTGTTCGCCCGCAAGGCGCGCGCGGTGGTGCTGATCGGCCGCGACGCCGGGCGCATCGAGGCTGCGGTCGCCGGCTGCGGCGTGGCGCTCGAGCACGCCGCCGATCTCGACGCCGCGGTGCTGCGCGCCAACGCGCTCGCCCGCCCGGGCGACGCGGTGCTGTTGTCGCCGGCCTGCGCCAGCCTCGACATGTTCCGCAACTACGCGCACCGCGCCGAGGTGTTCATCGCCGCGGTGCGCCGGCTGCCCGAGGTGACCCCGCGATGAAGCTCGGCAGCGCCCTGTCCGGACTCCTCCATCGTGCCGAGCGCAAGGCCGATCCGGCCCGCGCCGCGGAGCGCCTCGCGCGCCAGTCCGCGCCCGCGCGCGAACTCGACCTGGTGCTGATCTGGTCGGCGGTGGGTCTGCTGCTGCTCGGGCTGGTCATGGTCTATTCCGCCTCGATCGCGATTGCCGAGGGCAGCCGCTTCACCGGCTACCAGTCGCATTACTTCCTGATGCGGCATGCGGTGTTCCTGGCGGTGGGCATCGGCCTCGGCCTGGCCAGCTTCCAGTTGTCGATGGCGCGCTGGCAGCAACTGGCGCCGGTGCTGTTCGTCGCCGGCGTGGTGCTGCTGGTGGTGGTGCTGATTCCGGGGGTGGGGCGCGAGGTCAATGGCGCGCAGCGCTGGCTTTCGCTCGGCCCGGTGAACCTGCAGCCCTCCGAGCTGATGAAGATCTTCGCCGCGCTCTATGCGGCCGACTACACCGTGCGCAAGCTCGACGTCATGGGCAGCTTCATGAGGGGCTTCCTGCCGATGATGGCGGTCATCCTGCTCGTCGGCTTCCTGCTGCTGAGTGAGCCGGACTTCGGCGCCTTCGTCGTCATCACCACGATCGCCTTCGGCGTGCTCTTCCTCGGCGGCGTGAACGTGCGCGTGTTCGTCCTGCTCGCGGTGGTCGCGGTGATCGGCTTCGTGCTGCTGATCTGGACCTCGCCTTATCGTCGCGACCGCATCTTCGGCTTCATGGATCCGTGGCAGGACGCCTTCGGCAAGGGCTACCAGCTCTCGCATTCGCTGATCGCCTTCGGCCGCGGCGAATGGTTCGGGGTCGGTCTCGGCGGCAGCGTGGAAAAGCTCTTCTACCTCCCCGAGGCGCACACCGACTTCCTGCTCGCGGTGATCGCCGAGGAGCTCGGCTTCGTCGGCGTGCTCGTGGTGGTGCTGCTGTTCGCGCTCGTCGTCCATCGCGCCTTCATCATCGGGCGCGAGGCGATCAAGCTCGAGCGCTACTTCTCCGGCCTGGTCGCCCAGGGCATCGGCCTGTGGTTCGGCGTGCAGTCCTTCATCAACATGGGCGTCAACATGGGCCTGCTGCCGACCAAAGGCCTGACCCTGCCGCTGATGAGCTTCGGCGGCTCGGGCATCGTCGCCAACTGCATCGCGCTCGGCATCCTGCTCCGCGTGGACTGGGAAAACCGCCAGCTCATGCGCGGGGGCCGCGCATGAAGACCCTGATGGTCATGGCCGGCGGCACCGGCGGACACATCTTCCCCGGCGTCGCGGTCGCCGAGGAGCTGCGCGCGCAGGGCTGGCGCATCGTATGGATGGGCAATCCGGATGGCATGGAGGCGCGCATCGTGCCGCCGCGCGGCTACGACACCGCCTGGGTGCGCTTCGGCGCGCTGCGCGGCAAGGGCCTGGTGCGCAAGCTGCTGCTGCCGGTGAACCTGCTCTCCGGCTTCTGGCAGGCGCTGCGCGAGATCCGCCGGGTCCGGCCCGACGTGGTGCTGGGCATGGGCGGCTACATCACCTTCCCCGGCGGCATGATGGCGGCGCTGCTCGGCCGGCCGCTGGTGCTGCACGAGCAGAACTCGGTCGCCGGGCTGGCCAACCGCGTGCTCGCGCGGGTCGCCGACCGCGTGCTCAGCGGCTTCCCCGAGGTGCTGGAGAAGGCCGAGTGGCTGGGCAATCCGGTCCGTGCCGACATCACCGCGGTGCTGCCGCCCGCCGAGCGCTACCCGGGACGCAGTGGCCCGCTGCGGGTGCTGGTGGTCGGTGGCAGCCTGGGCGCCGCGGTGCTCAACGAGACCGTGCCGCAGGCGCTCGCCCGGCTCGCGCCCGAGGCGCGCCCGATCGTCGTGCACCAGGCCGGCGAACGCCAGATCGAGGGCTTGCGTGCAGCCTATGCGCGCGTCCAGGTCGAGGGCGAGTTGCGCCCCTTCATCGACGACATGGCCGCCGCCTACGCCGATGCCGACCTGGTGATCTGCCGCGCCGGCGCGCTGACGGTGGCCGAACTGGCGGCGGCCGGGGTGGCCAGCCTGCTGGTGCCCTTCCCGTACGCGGTGGACGACCACCAGACCGGGAATGCGCGCTTCCTCGCCGATCGCGGCGCGGCCTACCTGCTGCCGCAAACCGAACTCTCGCCCGAGCGTCTGGCGGGCATCCTTTCCAGCCTGGATCGCGGCCGCCTGCTGAACATGGCCGAGCATGCGCGCGCGCTCGCCAAGCCGCTTGCGGCGGTGGCGGTGGCGCAGGTGTGCGCCGAACTGGCCGGTGGAGACGCGACATGAAACACAAGGTCAGGAACATCCATTTCGTCGGCATCGGCGGTGCGGGCATGAGCGGCATCGCCGAGGTGCTGGTCAATCAGGGCTATCGCGTCACCGGCTCCGATCTCGGCGAGAGCGCCGTCACCCGGCGCCTGCAGAAGATGGGGGCGCGGGTGGTGCGCGGGCACGCCGCCGAAAACGCTGCCGACGCCGACGTGGTGGTGGTGTCCACCGCGGTGAAGGCCGACAACCCCGAGGTGCTCGCCGCGCGCGAGCGCCACATCCCGGTGGTGCCGCGGGCGCAGATGCTCGCCGAACTGATGCGCTTCAAGCACGGCATCGCGATCGCCGGCACCCACGGCAAGACCACCACCACCTCGCTGGTGGCCAGCATTCTCGCCGAGGGCGGCATCGACCCGACCTTCGTCATTGGCGGCCGTCTCAACGCAGCCGGCGCCAACGCCCGCCTGGGCACCGGCGACTACCTGGTGGCCGAGGCCGACGAGTCGGACGCCTCCTTCCTGCTGCTTAATCCGGTGATCTCGGTGGTGACCAACATCGACGCCGACCACATGGACACCTACGGCCACGACTTTGGCCGCGTCAAGCAGGCCTTCGTAGATTTCCTGCAGCGCCTGCCCTTTTACGGGGTCGCCGTACTGTGCGAGGACGACCCCAACGTGCGCGAGATCATGCCGCAGGTCTCCAAACAGATCGTGCGCTACGGCTTGTCGCCGACTGCCAACATCCGTGCCGAGAACGTCCGCGCCGATGGCGGGCGCATGCTGTTCGACTGCGTGCGGGTCAATGGCACGACCACCCGGCTGTCGATCGAGCTCAACCTGCCGGGCGTGCACAATGTGCTCAACGCGCTCGCCGCGATCGCGGTGGCGACCGAGGTGCAGGTGCCGGACGCGGCCATCGTCAAGGCGCTTGCCGAGTTCAACGGCGTCGGCCGGCGCTTCCAGCGCTATGGCGAGGTCGCGCTGCTCGACCAGGACGGCTACGAGGCGGGCAGCTTCACGCTGATCGACGACTACGGCCACCACCCGGTGGAGATGGCTGCGACCATCGCCGCGGCGCGCGGCGCCTTTCCCGGCCGTCGCCTGGTGCTGGCCTTCCAGCCGCATCGCTACACCCGCACCCGCGACTGCTTCGAGGACTTCGTCAAGGTGCTGTCGACGGTCGATGGCCTGCTGCTCGCCGAGGTCTATGCCGCGGGCGAGTCGCCGATCGTGGCCGCCGACGGGCGCTCGCTGGCGCGCGCCATCCGTGTCGCCGGAACGGTGGAGCCGGTGTTCGTCGAGGACATCGCGGACATGCCGAGGATGATTCTTTCTGCCGCGCGCGATGGCGACGTGGTGATCACCATGGGTGCGGGCAGCATCGGCGCGGTGCCGGGCAAGCTCGCCAGGATCGAGGAAGCAGTGTGAAGGCGAAGTACGGAAAGGTAGCGGTGCTGTTCGGCGGTGCGTCCGCCGAGCGCGAGGTGTCCCTCATGTCGGGCAATGCGGTGCTCGCCGCGCTGCAGGCCGCGGGGGTGGATGCGCACGCCTTCGACCCCGCCGAGCGCGACCTCCACATCCTGAAGGAAGAAGGCTTCGACCGCGCCTTCATCGCGCTGCACGGCCGCGGCGGCGAGGACGGCACCGTGCAGGGCGCGCTCGAGCTGATGGGCATTCCCTACACCGGCAGCGGGGTGATGGCCTCCGCGCTGTCGATGGACAAATGGCGCACCAAGATGGTGTGGCTGGCCGCCGGCCTGCCCACGCCGCGCTACGCGATCCTGCAGCACGACACCGATTGGGACGCGGTGGCCGCCGAGCTCGGCCTGCCGATCTTCGTCAAGCCGGCCCACGAGGGCTCGAGCATGGGCGCGACCAAGGTCACCGAAGCCGGGCAGCTGCGGGCGGCCTGGGAGCTGGCCGCGCGTTACGACAGCCTGGTGATCGCCGAGGAGTTCATCGCCGGCGACGAACTGACCGCGCCTTTCCTCGAGGACCGTGCCCTGCCGCTGGTGCGCATCGTCGCGCCCGAAGGCAACTACGACTACCAGCACAAGTACTTCACCGACGACACCCGCTACGACTGCCCCTGCGGCCTGCCCGCCGAGCAGGAGGCCGTGCTGCAGGCCCTGGTGATGAAGTCGGCGCGGGTGCTGGGCTGCCGTGGCTGGGGCCGCGCCGACCTGATCCTGACCGCCGACGGCCGTCCCTACCTGCTCGAGATGAACACCTCGCCGGGCATGACCGGCCACTCGCTGGTGCCGATGTCGGCGCGCGTGGCCGGGCTGGACTTCACCGCACTGTGCCTGCGCATCCTCGACGGAGCCCGCCTTGGCTGAAGTGACCGCGCGTCCCGCCTCGATCCGTTCCGCCCGCCCGGCGGCCGCGGGCGGGCGGGCGCGTGCCGGCGAGGAGAAGGGCCTGTGGCACCGCCCGGCGCTGCTCAACCTGATCTCCGACCTGATCACCCTGGCCGCCGCGGTGGCGCTCGGCTGGGCACTGGTGGTGTGGTTCGTGTCGCGCCCGCTGTTTCCACTGCGCGAGCTGGTGGTCATCACCAACCCGGCCCAGGTGACCGAGGAGCAGCTCGAATATGCCGCGCGCCTCGCGGTGCAGGGCAACTTCTTCACCGTCGATCTGGAAGCGGTCAAGGAGACCTTCGAGAAGCTGCCCTGGGTGCGCAAGGCCGAGGTGCGCCGGCGATGGCCGGACGCGCTCGAGCTGCGCATCGAGGAGCACGATGCGGTGGCTTACTGGACCGTGTCCGAGAGTGGCGACGCGCGCCTGGTCAATCGCCAGGGCGAGGTCTTCGTCGCCGCCTCGAACGCCGACCTGCCGCAGTTCGACGGCCCGCAGGGCTCCTCGGGCTGGCTGCTCGCGCGCTATGGCGAGTTCTCGGCGATGCTGCAGCCGCTCGGCGTGCGCCTGGTCGGGCTGGCGCTGTCGGCGCGCGAGGCCTGGCAGCTGCAGCTCGACAACGGCATGACCATCGTGCTCGGTCGCGAACAGGACAAATCCACGCTGGTGCAGCGGCTGCAGCGTTTCATCGCGGTGTGGCCGCGCGTGCAGCAGGAAATCGATATCGAAATCAGGGTCGCGGATCTGCGCTATCCGGGCGGGTTCGCGCTGACCCCGGCCGATGCTTCGGTGCTGCAGCAGGCCGTGGCCCCCGCAGGCAGGAAAGGCAAGCAATGAGCAAGCAATACAATGAACTGATCGTCGGCCTCGACATCGGCACCGCCAAGGTCACCTGCATGGTGGCCGAGGTCAAGCCCGACGGCCGGCTCAACGTCGTCGGCCTCGGCACGCAGCCCACCAGCGGGCTCAAGCGCGGCGTGGTGGTCAACATCGAGGCCACGGTCGATGCGATCTCGCGCGTGGTGCAGGAGGTCGAGGTCATGGCCGACTGCAAGATCCACGAGGTCTACACCGGCATCGCCGGCAGCCACATCAAGAGCTTCAACTCCAGCGGCACGGTCGCGATCAAGGAGAAGGAGGTCTCGCCGATGGACGTCGAGCGCGTGATCGAGGTCGCGCGTGCGATGCCGATCCCGGCCGAGCAGCAGATCCTGCACATCCTCACCCAGGAGTTCATCATCGATGGCCAGGGCGGGGTGCGCGAACCGATCGGCATGAGCGGCGTGCGCCTGGAGGTGAAGGTGCACATCGTCACCGGTGCGGTGTCGGCGGCGCAGAACGTGATCAAATGCGTGCGCCGCTGCGGCCTCGAGGTCATGGACCTGAGCCTGCAGCCGCTCGCCTCCAGCCACGCGGTGCTGACCGAGGACGAGAAGGAGCTCGGCGTGTGCATGGTCGACATCGGCGGCGGCACCACCGACATCGCGGTGTTCACCCAGGGCGCGATCCGCCACACTGCGGTGATCCCGGTCGCCGGCGACCAGATCACCAACGATATCGCGATGGCGCTGCGCACGCCGACCTCGGAGGCCGAGGAGATCAAGATCCGCCATGGCGTCGCCATGCACCAGATGGCCGATCCGGAGGAGATGATCGAGGTGCCGGGCGTGGGCGACCGCCCGCCGCGCAAGCTGTCGCGTCAGGCGCTGGCCGACGTCATCGAACCGCGCGTGTCCGAGCTGTTCGAGCTGGTGCAGGCCGAACTGCGGCGCAGCGGCTACGAGGAACTGCTGTCCTCCGGCATCGTGCTCACCGGCGGTTCGTCGGTGATGCGCGGCATGGCCGAGCTGGCCGAGGACGTGTTCCACATGCCGGCGCGGGTCGGCGCCCCGCAGTATGACGGCGCGCTGGCCGACGTGGTCTGCCAGCCGCGCTACGCGACCGCGATGGGGCTGGTGATGGAAGGTGCCGCGCAGCGGCGCAGGGGGCTTCAGGCGCGCGAGCCGCGCAGCGTGAAGCAGGTTTTCGGGCGCATGAAGGCGTGGTTCGAACGCAATTTCTGACCGCGTCGCGCATGCGTGATCGATTTGGATGATTGCTGATTTACCGCAGCTTATTTAGTAGTAGACTGCTGGTCTGATACTAGCAGGATGTTGATTTAATTGACCTTCCTGCATCCGTGCGGACTCTACGGCTGATATAATTACGTTCGCATTACGACACCAATTATTCCCATGCGCG
>JARRBR010000122.1 GCA_029982755.1 Rhodocyclaceae bacterium | reverse complement strand
CTACCGAAGAACCCCTTGGTGCCGGCCATCGCCCGCGACTACGGGCGCTACCGTCATGTCTGCTGAGAAGTCAATTTCCACTGGAAACGGCACAGAGCCGTCCGTTGATGGGTCGGCCCTCCTGGGCTTTGGGTCGGACCCAAGCGCGTGACGGGCTTCTGTGCGCCTTCAAGCAATTCCCGAGCCAATGCTTTGAGAATTAAAAATACGATTATTTACAAGTGCTTGGAGATGGTTGTCGGGGTTTGAGTGGAAGTTCTTGGGGGCTGTCTCGGGAGATGTAAAAGGATCCGACAGCTTGGTCTTGATTGTGGTCGGCGCTGCACCCTTTCCGTCGCCTGTTCGGCTGTCGGCGTGATGGCCGTCACGCTCGCCTCGCAATGGCGCGTGTTATGGAGCGGCTCATAAAAAATGAGGATTGCATCAACGGCGTCGGCGCGGGGGCGCAATTGGCCTCATTCGTGTTGCCCGAGTGTCAAGAAATCCGACAGATCGTCCCGCTGAAGGGCGCCTTGCGGATGGGAACTCATCGACTGCAGGCGATGCGCGCATGCGCGCCGCGGTGAGGCGCCCGTGATCAAGGGCGGGCCGCTCCGCGCGAGGTGCAGGTATTCCCCGATTGATCGCGACCGTGCTTTACATGGTCAATATGGCAAATCGGAATCGATCTTGCGTTAGTTCGCGTCTTGCCTTTCCCGTCCTGCGGTTTATATTGAATCTAAAGTTCGAGATGTCGTGGCCGTCATCGTCCGGCTGAAGATGACCGCAGGGCAATGGCCCACTGCGGGCCTCGGGAAAAGAGAAAGGGGGCTTCAGAACCTCAGTAGCGCTGTTGCAGCGGCATCACACCCATAACGATAAGAGGGGGTCGGCAGTGAGACACCGTTCATCCGGGTTGAGGCAGGCGAAGACGTATCTGAACCATCCTCTGGCCGCGGCGCCACTGCTCGCGGCCAGTTTTCCGGCGGGCGCGCAGGAAACGCGCTTCAACATGACGCGCGGCGCCACCGAACTCAGTCAGCAGGTCTTCGACCTGCACATGACGATCTTCTACATCTGCGTCGCCATCGCGCTGGTCGTGTTCAGCCTGATGTTCTGGTCGATCGTGCATCACCGCAAGGCCAAGGGCGTGGTGCCGGCTCAGTTCCACGGCAGCATGAAGATCGAGATCCTGTGGACCGCGATCCCGGTGCTGATTCTGGTGGCGATGGCGGTGCCGGCCACCCGCACGCTGATCGCGATGGAGGACACCTCGGCCTCCGAGCTCACCGTGCTGGTCACCGGCTCGCAGTGGAAGTGGCACTACAAGTACCTCGACTACCCGATCGAGTTCTATTCGGTGCTCGCCACCCCGCGCGCGCAGATCGCCAACGAGGCGGAGAAGTCCCCCGACTACCTGATGGCGGTCGACAAGCCGCTGGTGCTGCCCACCGGCAAGAAGGTGCGTTTCCTGCTGACCGCCGACGACGTCATCCACTCGTGGTGGGTGCCCGACTTCGCGATCAAGAAGGACGCGGTGCCCGGCTTCATCAACGAGACCTGGGCGCGCATCGACAAGCCCGGCCTGTACTACGGCAAGTGCGCCGAGCTGTGCGGCCGCGACCACGGCTTCATGCCGGTCGCGGTGGACGTGAAGACGCCGGCGGACTTCGAGGCCTGGGCGGCGCAGCAGGTTGCGCTGGCCGAGCAGGCGAAGGCCGAGGCCGCGAGCGCCGGGCCGATGACGATGGACGAACTGATGGCGCTCGGCCAGCAGGTCTACGACAGCGCCTGCGTGGCCTGCCACCAGGCCAGCGGCGAGGGCCTGCCCGGCGTGTTCCCGGCGCTCAAGGGCAGCGCGATCGCCACCGGCGAGCCGGGAGCGCACATCCACATCGTGCTGTTCGGTAAGGCCGGCACCGCGATGCAGGCCTTTGCCAAGCAGCTCGGCGTCAAGGAGCTCGCCGCCGTCATCACCTACGAGCGCAACGCCTGGGGCAACGCCAAGGGCGACATGGTGCAGCCGGCCGACATCGTGGCCGCGATCGAGAAGGGGGAGTAAGCGATGAGCACCCAGATCACCGGCACCCTGGACGCACACGGGCACCTCGATCACGACCACAAGCCGCGCGGCCTCGCGCGCTGGCTGTTCAGCACCAACCACAAGGACATCGGCACGCTCTACCTGCTGTTCTCGCTGACCATGCTGTTCATCGGCGGCAGCCTGGCGATGGTGATCCGCGCCGAGCTGTTCCAGCCCGGGTTGCAGTTCGTCGACCCGCACTTCTTCAACCAGATGACCACCGTGCATGGCCTGGTGATGGTGTTCGGCGCGGTGATGCCGGCCTTCGTCGGCCTCGCCAACTGGATGATCCCGCTGATGATCGGCGCGCCCGACATGGCGCTGCCGCGGATCAACAACTGGAGCTTCTGGATCCTGCCGTGCGCGTTCGGGATCCTGCTGTCCACGCTGTTCATGGAAGGCGGTGCGCCGGCGGCCGGGTGGACCTTCTACGCCCCGCTGTCGACCACCTACAGCGGTGATTCCACCGCCTTCTTCGTGCTCTCGGTGCACCTGATGGGGGTGTCCTCGATCATGGGCGCGATCAACGTCATCGTCACCATCTGGAACATGCGCGCGCCCGGCATGACCTGGATGAAGCTGCCGCTCTTCGTGTGGACCTGGCTGATCACCGCCTTCCTGCTGATCGCGGTGATGCCGGTGCTGGCCGGCGTGGTCACCATGGTGCTGACCGACAAGTACTTCGGCACCAGCTTCTTCGATGCCGCGGGCGGTGGCGACCCGGTGATGTTCCAGCACATCTTCTGGTTCTTCGGCCACCCGGAGGTGTACATCATGATCCTCCCGGCCTTCGGCATCGTCTCCAGCATCATCCCCACCTTCGCGCGCAAGCCGCTGTTCGGCTACGAGTCGATGGTGGTGGCCACCGCCAGCATCGCCTTCCTGTCCTTCATCGTCTGGGGCCACCACATGTTCACCACCGGCATGCCGGTGGTCGCCGAGCTGTTCTTCATGTACGCCACGATGCTGATCGCCGTGCCTACCGGGGTGAAGGTGTTCAACTGGGTGGCGACGATGTGGCGCGGCTCGATGAGCTTCGAGGTGCCGATGATGTTTTCGCTCGCCTTCATCGTGCTGTTCACGATCGGCGGCTTCTCCGGCCTGATGCTGGCGATCATTCCCGCCGACTTCCAGTACCAGGACACCTACTTCGTCGTCGCCCACTTCCACTACGTGCTGGTGACCGGGGCGGTGTTCGGCATCATCGCCGCGGTGTACTACTGGATCCCGAAGTGGACCGGCGTGATGTACAACGAGCGCCTCGCCCAGGTGCATTTCTGGTGCTCGCTGGTGTCGGTGAACATGCTGTTCTTCCCGATGCACTTCGTCGGTCTGGCCGGCATGCCGCGGCGCATTCCCGACTACGCGCTGCAGTTCGCCGACCTCAACGCCTTCATGAGCGTCGGCGGCTTCCTGTTCGGCCTGTCGCAGCTGCTGTTCCTGTGGGGCGTGGTGCGCTGCATGCGCGGCATCGGCGAGCGGGCCACCGACCGGGTGTGGGAAGGCGCGCAGGGGCTGGAGTGGGAAGTGCCATCGCCCGCGCCCTACCACACCTTCGATACCCCGCCGGTGGTCAAGTGAGCGCACGGCGGCACAGGGAGGACGCGAGATGTCTGCCCACCGGAGCCTGATCAACAAGCTGCTGCTGGCCTGCGTGGCGATGTTCGCCTTCGGCTTCGCGCTGGTGCCGCTGTACGACGTGTTCTGCGACATCACCGGCATCAACGGCAAGACCGACAAGGTCGCCGCCGCGGCGCCCGACCGCATCGACCGCAGTCGCGAGATCAGCGTCGAGTTCCTCGCCACCCACGATCCCGCGGTGGCGGTGGATTTCGCCCCCGAGACCGCACGCGTCCGCCTCAATCCGGGCGACCTGCAGGTGGTGTCCTTCGTGGTCGAGAACCGCAGCGGCGAGCCGATCGTCACCACCGCCGTGCCGTCCGTGTCGCCGGGCGAGGCCGCGCGCCACTTCATGAAGATCGAATGCTTCTGCTTCCAGGAGCAGCCGCTGGCGCCGGGCGAGCGCAAGGCCATGCCGGTGCAGTTCTACGTCGATCCGGAACTGCCCGACCGTTTCAAGAACCTGACGCTGTCCTACCGCCTGTATCGCAGCGTCGGCAAGACGGCGAGCCGCTGAAGCCACGCGGTCCCGGCGCACGCCGCGCCCGGGGCCGCAGCAAGGGAGGGGCACCATGACGACGACCACGCACCAGAAGTACTACGTGCCGCACGACAGCGCCTGGCCCATCGTCGGCGCGCTCGCCCTGCTGCTTATCGGCTACGGCGCCGCGTCGTGGATCAGCCGGCTCGACCAGCCCGGCGCCGGCAGCGGCCCGTGGGTGCTCGCCGCCGGCGTCATGCTGCTGGTGGTGATGCTGTTCGGCTGGTTCGGCAAGGTCATCGACGAATCCCAGCGCGGCCTCTACAGCGCCCAGCTCGACCGCTCCTTCCGCCAGTGCATGAGCTGGTTCATCTTCTCCGAGGTCATGTTCTTCCTCGCCTTCTTCGGCGCCCTGTTCTATGCGCGCGTGGTCTCGGTGCCGTGGCTCGACGGCACGAGCAACAAGGTGATGACCGGCGAGATCCTGTGGCCGCAGTTCGAGGCCGCCTGGCCGCTACTGAAGACGCCCGGCGGCACCGAGACCCAGGCCATGCCGTGGTCGGGCATTCCGCTGGTGAACACGCTGATCCTGCTCGCGTCCTCGGTGACGCTGCAGGTCGCGCACGTGGCGATCGAGCAGGGCAGGCGGCTGCGGCTCAAGGTCTTCCTGGCGATCACCGTGCTGCTCGGCGCGCTGTTCCTGTTCCTGCAGGGCTACGAATACATGCACGCCTACGAGGATCTGGGTCTGCGCCTTGATTCGGGCGTCTACGGCAACACCTTCTACCTGCTCACCGGCTTCCACGGCCTGCACGTGACCATCGGCGCCATCCTTCTGCTGGTGATGTTGCTGCGCATCGTGATCAAGGACCACTTCACCGCCGAAAGCCACTTCGGCTTCCAGGCCGCGGCCTGGTACTGGCACTTCGTGGACGTGGTTTGGCTGAACCTCTTCATCTTCGTCTACGTGCTGTGAGGCCGGCGCGATGCGGACTCAGTACGGACGGGCGTTCGGCGTGATCACCCCGGTGGCGAGCAGCAACAGCAGCAGGGCCATCACCGCGACCGAGAACGCCAGCCGCCGACCGAGGAACTTCGACATCCGGGTCGAGCCGCCGCCGCCCTTCAGCATCACGAACAGGGCCTGGAACAGGCTGATGGCGACGAGCGCGAGCAGCACCACGATGACGAGCTTGACGGCCATGAGCGATCTCCGGCGGGAAGGTGGTGAAGGGTGGCGATGAAGATTAGCGCGTTCGGCCATTGCTGGGTGCTGCGCTGGCGCTGGGTGCTCGTGGTGCTTGCGCTCGCCGCGGTGCCGGCGGGCCTGTCGGCGTGGCAGTGGCAGCGCGGCGAGGACAAGGTCGCCACGCTCGCGCGCATTGCGGCCTGGGAGCGCGAGGGCGCGGTGGGCCTCGCCCGCCTGGCGGAGCTGGCCGATGCGGCGGACGACCGGGCCGGGGACGAGCGGACGGCGGCGGTCGACGGCGTGAAGCTCGACTTCGAGGCGCGCTGGATCGCGCCCATGGTGTGGCTGGTGGACAACCGCATCGTCGACCGCCAGCCCGGTTACGACGTCGTGATTGCGGTCGAGGACATGGACGAGGTGCGCGCGGCCGGGAGCAGCGGCGCCGCGCCGCGCGCGGCGCTGGTGAATCTCGGCTGGATCGCGGGCGAAGGCGGACGCGACACCTTGCCGCTGCCGGCCATTCCGACGCGGCTGCGGGTGCAGGGCGTCTTCCGCACCGAGGTCACGGGCCTCCTGCTCGGCGCCAACGTCGAGGATCACGGGCGCTGGCCGATGCGCATCCAGCAGCCCGACCCGGCGCAGCTTGCGGCCTGGCTGGCGGTGCCGCTGGCACCAGGGCTGATCCAGCAGCAGCAGGCTTCACCCTTCCACATCCACTACCAGCCGGTCGTGCTGCCGCCCGAGCGGCATCGCGGCTACGCGCTGCAGTGGGGGCTGCTCGCGCTGGCGGTGATCGGCGTCGCGCTCGCCGCCAGCGCGCGCCGGGAGCCGGCCCGACCCGGAGAAATCGCCCATGGGCAGCCGTAAGTTCCTCAGCCTGTTCCTGCTCTGCGCGCTGGTGCCGCTGGCCGCGGCGTGGGCGAGCCTGCGCTTCGGCTGGTTCGCCGGCGCACCGACCGTCAACCACGGCGAGTGGCTGACGCAGGAGCTGCGCCTGCTGCCGGCACCCGCGCGCGGCGGCGGGCAGTGGCATCTGGTCTACGTGCCCGCGGCGGAGGGCGAACCGGCCTGCGCCGCGGGGGACGAGGCGGCCGCTCCCGCCTCCCGCTGCGAGCAGGCCTTGCTGATCCTGCAGCAGCTCCGCGCCGGCCTCGGCCGCAAGCAGGCGCGGGTGCAGGCGCTGGTGCTGGCGGCCGAGAACCCGGCGGCGCGCGCACGCTATCCGCAAATCGAATGGCAGCCCGCGCAGGTCAGCGACGCCGCGCTCCAGGGACGCATCGTGCTGGTCGATCCGCGCGGGCTGGCGCTGCTGCGCTACGCGGTCGAGCCCGGCCCGCAGCAGGCGCAGCGCGTCGCCGGCGACATCCGCAGCGATCTGCTGCGGCTGATGAACTACGACCGCAGCGGGGTATGAGGAGGTGGCGATGAGGCGCGCACGCTGGCTCGTGACTGCGACCCTGGCGCTGGCGCTGGCGGTGATCGCGCTCGGTGCCTACACCCGGCTGACCGACGCCGGGCTCGGCTGCCCGGACTGGCCGGGCTGCTACGGCCGGCTCACGCCGCCGGTGCACGACACCCACATCGCCGCAGCGCAGGCGCGCTTCCCCGACGCCCAGGTCGATCCCTTCAAGGCGCGCAACGAGATGGTGCACCGCTACCTCGCCGGCCTGCTCGGGCTGTGCGTGCTGGCGATCTTCGTGGTCTCGCGCCGCCTGCCGCTTCGACCCGGCCCGCGCGGGCTGGCCGCGGCGCTGCTGGCGCTGGTCGTGTTCCAGGCCGCGCTCGGCATGTGGACGGTGACGATGAACCTGATGCCGGTGGTGGTGGTGGCGCACCTGTTCGGCGGCTTCGGCGTGCTGGCGCTGCTCGCGCTGCTGCGCTTCGAGCTCGGCCGCGACCCTGCCGCGGCCGGCGCGCAGACGGGCGTCGCACGGCGCGTGCCTCTCCCCGCAGTGGCGGTGGCGTACGGCGCGCTGGCGCGGCATCAGCCGACAGACCGTCGGCTCGCCCGCCTGCTGCCGCTGGCCTGGCTCGCGCTGGCCGTGCTGCTGGTGCAGATCGCCCTCGGCGGCTGGACTTCGGCCAACTACGCGGCGGCGGTGTGCTACCAGCTGCCCCTGTGCGAGAGCGGCTGGAGCGCGCAGTTCTCGCTGCGCGCCGCCTTCAGCCTGCCGCTCGGCCACGAGACCTACGAGTTCGGCGTGCTGCCCTACGAGGCGCGCATGAGCATCCACGTGCTGCACCGAATCGGCGCGCTGGTCGCCACCGGCGTGGTCGGCTGCCTGGTGCTGCTGGGCTGGCGCCATGCGGCAGGCGCGCGCCTGCGCCGGCTGGCGGCGGGTGCGGGTGCGCTACTGGCGCTGCAGGTGACGCTGGGGCTGATCAACGTCGTCGGCCAGGTGCCGCTCTTCAATGCCGTCGCCCACAACCTGACCGCGGCCTGCCTGCTCGCCACGCTGGTGCTGCTGGTTCGGCAGATGCACATGGAGCTTGCGCTGGCCCCTGTCGCGCAGAGGCAGGCGCCGGCGGGGAACGCGTATCGGGTTCCGACGGAGAGCCCGATGAGGGCGCGATAGCGCCTGGCAGGGACGGCGCACCGGGGCAGCACACACAGGGCGGCGCGGAACGGGCCGCGCAGAGAGGGCAGGGCGTGATTCCGCGATCCCGCTCCGGCAGCTTGATACAGGGGAGACCGAGATGGACGGCTACAAGCGGATTCCGACGGCGGCGGCCAGTCTGGGCGAGGTGATCGCGCTCGGCCGCGCCTTCTGGCAGCTCACCAAGCCGCGGGTGGTCGCGCTGCTGGTGCTCACCGCCTGGGTGGGCATGATGCTCGCCAGCACCGGCCTGCCGGATCTCGCGCTGATGGCGGTGGCGAGCCTGGGCATTGCGATGGTGTCGGGCGCGGCGGCGGCCTTCAATCACGTGCTCGACCAGAAGATCGACGCCCACATGGCGCGCACCCGCATGCGGCCGCTGCCCAGCGGGCGCCTGAGCAACGCCCAGGCGGTGAGCTTCGCCTTCGCGCTCGCGGCGGCCGGTTTCACCCTGTTGCTGGTCGCGGTCAATGCACTGACCGCGTGGCTGACGCTGGCCGGCCTGTTCGGCTATGCGGTGGTCTACACCGTGTTCCTGAAGCGCGCCACGCCCCAGAACATCGTCATCGGCGGGGTGGCGGGCGCGCTGCCGCCGGTGCTGGGATGGACGGCGATGACCGGCACGGTCGGTGCCGAGGCCTGGCTGCTGATGATGATCGTCTTCACGTGGACCCCCCCGCACTTCTGGGCGCTCGCCATCCACCGCGTCGAGGACTACCGCCGCGCCGGCCTGCCGATGCTGCCGGTGACCCACGGCGTCGCATTCACCCGCACGCTGGTGCTGCTGTACACCGTGCTGCTGCTCGCGGTGTGCCTGCTGCCGTATCTGGTGGGCATGAGCGGGCCGCTCTATCTGGCGGGCAGCCTGGTGCTGAACCTGCAGTTCCTGCGTCACGCCTGGCGGCTCAAGTTCGCGCCGCGCGCCGACACCGCGATCCGGACCTTCCGCTTCTCGATCACCCACCTGATGCTGCTGTTCCTGCTGCTGCTCGTCGACCACTACCTGCCGCTCGTCTGAGCGGGGGGGGCGCCGCCTCAACCCGCCGCGGCGACGAGCTCGAGGATCGCCTGGCCGTAAGCCTCCAGCTTGCGGTCGCCGACGCCGCTGATGCCGGCCAGTTCGGCCAGCGTCTGCGGGCGGGCGATGGCGATCTCGCGCAGGGTGGCATCCTGGAACACCACGTAGGCGGGCACGTTGCGCTCCTTCGCGGTGGCGAAGCGCCAGGCGCGCAGGCGGTCGAACAGGGTGGTGGGGATGCCGTCGGGGATGTCCATCGTCGCGCTGCTGCGGCGCCTGGTGCGGCTGCGGCTGCGCTCGCGCTCCAGGCGCAGGTGGAACTCGGCCTCGCCGCGCAGCAGCGGGCGGGCGGCGTCGGTCAGGCGCAGGGCGTTGTAGCGCTCGTGGTCCACCGCCACCAGCTCGCGCGCGACGAGCTGGCGGAACACCGTGCGCCAGCGCTTCTCGTCGAGCTCGCTGCCGATGCCGAAGGTGGTGATGTCCTGGTGGCCGCGCTCGATCACCTTTTCCGTGAGCTCGCCGCGCAGCACGTCGATCAGGTGGCCGGCGCCGTAGCGCTGGCCGGTGCGATAGACGCAGCTCAAGGCCTTGCGCGCGGCCTCGGAGGCGTCCCAGGTCTGCGGCGGATTGAGGCAGTTGTCGCAGTTGCCGCAGGGGCCGGATTCTTCGCCGAAGTAGGCGAGCAGGTGCTGGCGGCGACAGGTGGTGGCCTCGACCAGGCCGACCAGCACGTCCAGCCGGTTGCGCGCCAGGCGCTTGAACTCCTCGTTCGCCTCCGATTCGTCGATCATGCGCCGCTGCTGCACTACGTCCTGCGCGCCCCAGGCCATCCACGCCTGCGCCGGCAGGCCGTCGCGCCCGGCCCGGCCGGTTTCCTGGTAGTAGCCCTCGATCGAGCGCGGCAGGTCCAGATGCGCGACGAAGCGCACGTCGGGCTTGTCGATGCCCATGCCGAAGGCGATCGTCGCCACCATGATCAGCCCGTCCTCGCGCAGGAAGCGGGTCTGGTGCTCGGCG
>JARRBR010000121.1 GCA_029982755.1 Rhodocyclaceae bacterium | reverse complement strand
CGCGGCATGGTCGGTTGGGTGAAAGGCTCGGATGCGTAATTATACAATTACATCAATGCGTTAGGCTGGATTTCCGGCTAAGCGAACACGGATTCAGGAAGGAGATTTTTGCGCCGCAGCATCACCATGCCGGCCGAAATCCGCATGCGCCGCGCAGCGCTGCGGTTAGAATTGCAATATTTTTCAGATTCCAAGGACTCGAGATGATCCGACGCACGCTGATGTTCGCCGCGCTGGCCCTTGCCGCGCAGGGCGCGATGGCCAAGGACTGGGACAGCATCCGCTTCGCGACCGAGGGCGCCTACCCTCCGTTCAACACGGTCGACACCAGCGGTGCGGTGCAGGGCTTCGATGTGGACATCGCCAACGCGCTGTGCGAGGAGATGAAGGCGAAGTGCACCTGGGTCAAGCAGGAGTGGGACGGCATGATCCCGGCGCTGCTGAGCCGCAAGTTCGACGCCATCTCGGCCTCGATGTCGATCACCGAGGAGCGCAAGAAGCGCGTCGATTTCAGCGAGAAGTACTACGCCACCCCGCTCGCCCTGGTGGCGAAGAAGGGCAGCAGCCTGGTGCCCGAGCTGGCCGTGCTCAAGGGCAAGCGCATCGGCGTGCAGCGCGGCACCGTGGCCGATACCTTCGCTACCCGCTTCTGGGCGGAGCAGGGCGTGACCGTGGTGCGCTACGCGCGCCAGGAAGAGGCCTATCTGGACCTCTCCGCCGGCCGCATCGATGCGGCATGGGCGGATGCGCTGGTGGCCGACGGCGGCTTCCTGAAGCAGCCGGCCGGTGCCGACTACGCCTTCGTTGGCGGCCTTTACCACGGCCGGACCGCGGAGGAGAAGGGCGTGATCGGCGAGGGCGTGGGCATCGCGATCCGCAAGCAGGACGCCGAGCTCAAGCAGAAGCTCGACAAGGCGCTGGCGGCGATCCGCGCCAACGGCAAGTACGACCAGATCCGCAAGAAGTACTTCGACTACGACATCTACGGTGAGTGAATGCGGCGAGCGGGCGGACGGCGAAGTCCTGCCCGCTCGTCGTCCGATGCGTCGGCGGCCCTGTGGCCGCCGTCATGTTTCCGACCGCCGCGATCGCCCCTGCCGGGGCTGAGCGCACGGCCCTTCCGATGCTGCACGGTTATCTACCTTCCCTTCTCGATGGCGCCTGGGTGACGCTGCGCGTGGCGGTATTCTCGCTGCTGCTCGCACTCGTACTCGGCCTGCTCGGGGCGTCGTCGCGCCTGTCGCCCAACCGCCTGCTGCGCCTGCCGGCGACCGCCTACACCACCATCGTGCGCGGCATTCCCGACCTGGTGATGATGCTGCTGATCTTCTACGGCGGACAGGTGGGCATCAACCTGGTGACCGATGCGCTCGGCATGGAGTACGTCGACGTCAATCCCTTCGTCGCCGGCGTGGTGACCCTGGGCTTCATCTTCGGCGCCTATTTCACCGAGACCTTCCGCGGCGCCTTCATGGCGGTGCCGGCCGGCCAGCTCGAGGCCGGGCGCGCCTATGGCATGAGCCGCTGGCAGGTCTTCAGTCGCATCCTGTTCCCGCAGATGCTGCGCCACGCGCTGCCGGGCCTGGGCAACAACTGGCAGGTGATGCAGAAGAGCACCGCGTTGGTGTCGATCATCGGCCTGTCGGACATCACCTGGCTGGCCGACCAGGCCGGGCGTACTACGCACGAGCCCTTCCTGTTCTATGCGGTGGTGTGCGTGTTCTACCTGGCGATGACGGCGGTGTCCGGGCTGGTCTTCAACTGGCTGGAGCGGCGCTACTCGGTCGGCGTGCGGAGGGCGCAGGCATGATCGAGTGGAGCCTGTTCACAGAGAGCTGGCCGTCGTACGCGTCCGGCCTGTGGCTGACGCTGCAGCTCACCGCGCTGTCGCTGATCGCGGGCCTGGTCCTGGCGATTCCGCTCGCCGTGCTGCGGGTGTCGCCCAATCGCTGGGTGTCGGGGCCGGTGTGGGCCTACAGCTACTTCTTCCGTGGCACGCCGATGCTGGTGCAGCTGCTGCTGATGTATTACGGCCTCGGCCAGTTCGAGTGGATCCAGGCGCAGTGGGACGCGGGCAGCCGCTTCTGGCTGGTGTTCCGCGATCCCTACGGTTGTGCGCTGGTGACCTTCGCGCTCAACACCGGCGCCTACACCACCGAGATCATCGCCGGCGCGCTGCGCGCGATGCCGCATGGGGAGATCGAGGCCGCGCGCGCCTGCGGCATGAGCCGGTTCACCATGCTGCGCCGCATCCTGCTGCCGGGTGCGCTGCGCCGCGCCCTGCCGGCGTACAGCAACGAGATCATCTTCATGCTGCACGGCACGGCGATCGCCTCCACCGTGACCCTGGTGGACCTGACGGGCGCGGCGCGCAACGCCTACTCGCAGTTCTTCGCGCCCTTCGAGGCCTTCATCTTCGCCGGCCTGATCTACCTCGCCATCACCTTTGCGCTGGTCGGCCTGTTCCGCGTCGCCGAGCAGCGCTGGCTCGCCCACCTGCAGCCGCGCAAGCAGCTGCGCAAGGGCGCCTGAGCCGCTTCAAGGATTCGTTTTCATGACCCAGCTTACCGTCGAAGACCTGCACAAGCGCTACGGCGACCACGAGGTGCTGAAGGGCGTGTCGCTGTCGGCCGAGGCCGGCGACGTCATCACCATCATCGGCTCATCCGGCTCGGGCAAGAGCACCTTCCTGCGCTGCATCAACTTCCTCGAACAGCCCGACGCCGGGCGCATCAGCGTCGCCGGCGAGGAGATCCGCCTGGTGCCGGGCAAGGACGGGCACCTGAGGGTGTCATCGAGGCGCCGGTACATGTGCTCGGCGTGCCGAAGAAGGAGGCGCTCGAGCGCGCGATGGCCTATCTGGACAAGGTCGGGATCAGCCGCTTCAAGGACAGCTACCCGGCGCACCTGTCGGGCGGCCAGCAGCAGCGCGTGGCGATTGCGCGTGCGCTGGCGATGGAGCCGGCGGTCCTGCTGTTCGACGAGCCGACCTCGGCGCTCGACCCCGAGCTGGTGGGTGAGGTGCTGAAGGTGATGCGCGGCCTGGCCGAGGAGGGCCGCACCATGGTGGTGGTGACGCACGAGATGGGCTTCGCGCGCGAGGTCTCCAGCCAGGTGATGTTCCTGCACCAGGGGCTCGCCGAAGAGAGCGGGCCGCCGGCGCAGCTCTTCGGGCAGCCGAAGAGCGAGCGCCTGCGCCAGTTCCTGTCGGGAAATCTCAAGTAGGCAGGCGGCGCAGCCACAGCGCGACGCCGCCGGTCCCCAGCACGCAGGCGCCGAGCAGCGCGGCCAGCCCGGGCCAGTGTCCGGCCGTCCACGCGGTGCCGGCTAGGCTGCCGATGACGCTGGCGCCGAGGTAGTAGCTCGACAGGTAGAGCGCCGAGGCCAGCGCGCGGCGTTCTCCCGCGCGCCGTCCCACCCAGCCGCTGGCGAGCGCATGCGCGGCGAAGAAGCCGAAGGTGAACACGCCCACGCCGGCGACGATCAGCCACAGCGGTTGCGCGAGCGTCAGCGCCAGGCCGGCGCCCATCACCGCGACCATCCGCCACATCGTCTTCTGCCGCCCGTGGCGCTCCGCCAGGCGGCCGCTCAGTGCCGAAGCCCAGGTGCCGAGCAGGTAGAGCAGGAAGATCGCGCCGATCGCGCTCTGGCCGAGCAGGTAGGGCGACTCCAGCAGGCGGAAGCCGAGGAAGTTGTACAGGCCGACGAAGGCGCCCATGGCCAGGAAGGCGACCAGGAACAGCCAGGGCAGGCCGGGATCGCGATAGATGGCAAGCGTGTCGCGCAGGATGCGCGCGGGGGTCGCCGCGCGCGGCTGGAAGTGGCGCGAATCGGGCAGCCGGCGCCAGAACACGACCGCCGCCGTCAGGCCGAAGACGCCGATCACCGCCAGCGCGGTGCGCCATGAGCCGAGGTCGGTCAGCAGCGCGGTGACGAAGCGCCCGCTCATGCCGCCGAGCGCGTTGCCCGCGATGTACAGGCCCATCGCGCGTGCCTGCGCGTTGGGGGCGACTTCCTCGCCGATGTAGGCCATCGCCGCCGCCGGCAGGCCGGCGATGACCGCGCCGAGCAGGGCGCGCAGCACCAGCAGCGACACGAAGTCCGGCGCGAACGCGGTCGCCAGCGCGAGCACCGCGGCGATCGCCAGCGCCCACTTCATGACCTGCTGGCGCCCGATCCGGTCGGCCAGCACGCTGCCCGGGATCAGCATCAGCGCGAGGCCGGCGGTGGTGGTCGACACGGTGAGGCTGGCGCTGGCCGCGCTGACCCCGAACTCGCCGGCGAGCAGCGGCAACAGCGGCTGGGTGCTGTAGACCAGCGCGAAGGTGGCGAAGCCGCCGACGAACATCGCCAGGTTGGCGCGGCGATAGGCGGGCGTGCCGGCCTCGAGATGGGTGGGCGGTGCGTCGTCGGCGGTCGGGGCTAGGGGCGGAGGCATGGATGGCTGCGGGGTGGAGTGGGGGGGGCGCGTTGTCGCGGCTGACGCCGCTCATGCAAGGGGCGAGCGTTGTCGCGGCCGCCGCCGCTACCGCAGGGGGACTGCGCAGGCGCTGATCTTAGTTGCCGTCGGGGTGCCGGTCCAATATATTCGACAGGCGTCATTGATATATGGAAGCGATTGATGGAGCTGCGTCACCTGCGCTATTTCGTCGCCGTGGCTGAGGAGCTCAACTTCACCCGCGCGGCGGCGCGGCTGCACATCGGGCAACCGCCGCTGTCGATGCAGATCCGCGACCTCGAGGCCGAGATCGGCGTGCGGCTGTTCGAGCGCACCCAGCGCCGGGTGACGCTGACGCCGGCCGGACAGCGTTTCCTGGACCATGCCTACCGCATCCTCGCCGGCGTGGGCGAGGCGGTGGCCGAGGCGCAGCGCGCGGCGCGCGGCGAGTCGGGCGAGCTGCGGGTGGGCTTCACCTCCTCGCTGCCCTTTACCGATCTCTTGCCCGACGCGCTGCACGCCTACCGCCGGCGCTATCCGGCGGTACGCCTGCAGCTGCGCGAGATGTTCACGCCCGAGCAGTTCGCGGCGATCGCGCGCGGCGAGCTCGACGTCGGCTTCGTGCGCCTGCAGGGCGGACGCGCGCCGGCGGGCATCGTGCTGCGGGAGATCGCGCGCAATCCCCTGCGCGTGGTGGTCAATGCCGCTCATCGGCTGGCCGGTGACGGAGCGGTCTCATTCGCGGATCTGCGCGACGAGGATTTCATCGGCTTTCCGCCCGATGTCGGCACCGATCTGCCGGCGGTGCTGCGCGGCTTCTGCCGGCAGGCCGGCTTCGAGCCGCGCATCGTGCAGACGGCGCGCGAGGCGACGACGCAGATCGGTCTCGTGGCCGCCGGGCTGGGCATCGCGGTGCTGCCGGCACCGCTGGAGACGGTGCGCATGGCGCGGGTGCGCTACCTGCCGATCACCGACCCCGAGGCGCACTTCCGCCTGGCGGTGGCGACCGCGGCGGGGCCGGTCGCCCCCTTGCTCGGCGGGTTCCTGGAGGTGATCGAGATGCTCGCGCAGCCCCGGGGCTAGGCTGCGAAGAAGCGCTGCTTCGCCTCGCCGGGCAGTTCCATGCCGGTATGGCGCGCGCGCTGCAGCAGCTCCCAGTAGTAGCGGTAGGAGGCACGGTCGTGCAGCCGGCCCTTGTGCTGGATCGGACCCCAGGCGTTGTCCTGGGCGGCGATCAGGATCTCGGCGGCTTCCTCGACCTCGGTGAAGTCGGGCTGCATCGCGGCGATGATCGGCAGGATCTGGTTGGGGTGGATGCTCCACATCCGCAGGTAGCCGAACTCGCGGCGGGCGCGCTCGGCGTCGTGGCGGATCACGGCGACGTCCTGCAGCTCGGTGGTGACGTTGTGCGACGGGACGACGCCGTTGGCGAGCGCGGCGGCGGCGATGTCGGCCTTGGCGCGCACGATCAGCGGGTGCTCGAACTGGCCCGGGCTCTTCATCGCGCTGCCGGGGATGGCGCCGTGGTGGCCGGAGACGAAGTCCATGAGGCCGAAGTCGAGCGACTCGACGCCGTCGAGCGCGCCGATCTCCCAGGCCTCGCGCAGCGCGCCATGGGTCTCGATGAGCACGTGAACCGGCAGCGCGCGCTCGAGACTGGAGGCGGCCTCGACCCGGCGCAGCGCGCGGATCTGCTCGGCGGCGTCGGCGGCCGAGCGCACCTTGGGGAGGGTGATGAAGGCCAGGCGATGGCCTGCGCCGCCGACGAGGATCTCCAGGTCGCGCTGCCAGTGCGCATGGGTGATGTCGTGGATGCGCGCACCGACGCGGCCGAAGTGGTTCTCGGCGCCATTGACGACCTCGACCACCATCTGCGCGTGCTCCGCCTCGGCGCCCGCGCGCGCGCCGTCCTCGCAGTCGCAGGTGATGTCGAACACCGGGCCGAGTTCCTGCTGCAGCCTCAGTGCCTTCAGCATCAGCTTCTCGGCGCCGGCGTAGTGATCGACGGCGGGGAGGGCGGGGAAGGGCTTCTCGCCGGCGAACAGGACTTCGGCAGGATGCAGGTGCATGTCGGACTCCACGATGGGCGCCGCGCGACGCGGGCGCGAAATGAAAAAAGCCACGGGATTTTACCCCCGTGGCTCTCGGCTAAGGCGGCCCGTGGCCGCGCTTGCGCGTCGATTACTTCAGCATGTCGGCGACGGCCGCGCGCTCGTCCTCGAGTTCCTTCAGGGTAATGTTGATCTTGCCCTGGGAGTACTCGTCAATCTCCAGACCCTGGATGATCTTGAACTGGCCGTCCTTGCATTCGCAGGGGAAGCCGAAAACGACGCCTTCGGGGATGCCGTAGGAACCGTCGGACGGGACGCCCATGGTGACCCAGTCGTTCGAGCCGAGCACCCAGTCACGCACGTGGTCGATGGCGGCGTTGGCGGCCGAGGCGGCCGACGACAGGCCGCGGGCCTCGATGATGGCGGCGCCGCGCTTGCCGACGGTGGGCAGGAACACGTCGTTGTTCCAGGCGTGGTCGTTCACCAGGGCCTTGACGCTGTCGCCGTTCGACTCGCAGAAGCGGTAGTCGGCGTACATCGAGGGCGAGTGGTTGCCCCACACCACCATCTTCTTCAGCGACGAGACCGGGCGGCCGGTCTTGGCGGCGAGCTGCGACAGCGCACGGTTGTGGTCCAGGCGCAGCATGCCGTGGTAGTTGTTCGGGTTGGTGCGGCCGACCTTGATGGCGGCGGCGCGGGCGATGTAAGCGTTGGTGTTGCAGGGGTTGCCGACGACCAGCACGCGCACGTCTTCCTTGGCGTTCTCGGCGATGGCCTTGCCCTGCACCGTGAAGATCGCGCCATTGGCGGTCAGCAGGTCGGCACGCTCCATGCCGGGGCCGCGCGGACGGGCACCGACCAGCAGGCAGACGTCGGCGTCCTTGAAGGCGACGTTCGGATCGTCGGTGGCGATCATGCCGGCGAGCAGCGGGAAGGCGCAGTCTTCCAATTCCATCATCACGCCCTTGACGGCCTTCTGGGCCTGGGGCAGGTCGAGCAGTTGCAGGATGACGGGCTGGTCCTTGCCCAGCATTTCACCGCTGGCGATGCGGAACAGCAGGCTGTAGCCGATCTGGCCGGCGGCGCCGGTGACAGCGACGCGCATGGGGGCTTTGCTCATGTAGATACTCCCTCGAGTGAGACGGTCGTTAATGTGCTGGAATCCTGCCCTGCACTGATTGATGAAGGACACGGCCCTCGGACGCCTTCGTCGCGTGCCGTGATGTCCCGCAGCGCTCCGAACCCGCTTGTGCCAAGGGTTCCGATCAGGCGCGGGAATACTAAAGAATTGCGGTGGTCGTGTCAAATAGCATCTTATGTCTTATATAAGATATAAGAGGAGTGATAGACGCTCGCGATTTTTTATGCTCAAATGCGCGCATGTCGCATGAGTCGCCCACCTTCAGCCCGCTCTATCGCCAGATCAAGGCCTTGATTCTCCAGGCGCTTGAGGCGGGTGAATGGCGTCCCGGGCAGGCCATTCCCAGCGAGCAGGAACTCGCCTCGCGCTTCAGCGTGTCCCAGGGCACCGTGCGCAAGGCCATCGACGAGATGGCGGCCGAGAACCTGCTCGTGCGCAAGCAGGGCAAGGGCACCTACGTCGCCTCTCACAACGACCCGCGCGCACTATTTCGCTTTCTGCGCCTGGCGCCGATCGACGGCGACCTGTCGCCACCGCAGAGCATACCCCTCGACTGCTGGCGGGCAAAAGCCGGGCAGGAAGCTTCGCGCATGCTGGGCATCGAGCCGGGCGCGCCGATCATCATCGTGCGCCGCCTGCTCAAGTTCGCCAACAGGCCGGTCGTCATCGACGAGATCTATCTTCCCGGAGAGGTGTTCCAGGGGCTCAGCGCCGAAACCCTGCAGGGCTGGAACGGCTCCCTCTACAGTCTGTTCGAGACCCGTTTCGGCGTGCGCATGATCCGCGCCCAGGAGCGCATCCGCGCGGTCGCGGCCGACCGCGGCGCGAGCGAGGCGCTGAAGGTTGCCGAAGGCACGCCCCTGTTGTCGGTGGAGCGCGTGACCTATACCTATGGCGACAAGCCGGTGGAGTGGCGGCGCGGACTGTATTCGACCGCGGAGCATTTCTATCTGAACGAGCTGAACTGACGTATCCGTTTGTAAGTCGCCGCCGATCTCCGGCGCTATAATTATGTCTTTTCGAAGTCAGCGACGGGTGTCCGTTGCACATGTAGAGGGGAGTCTTCATGTCAGAAGCGACAGTGCGTAAACAGAGGCCGAAGCACCTGGCCTTGAACCAGATCCGGCTGCCTTTGCCGGGCATCGTGTCGATCCTTCACCGGATCAGCGGCGTGGGCATCTTCCTGGTGCTGCCCTTCCTGCTGTATCTGCTGGACCGCAGCCTCGGCTCGCCGGAGACCTTCGAGACCTTCGCCGCCGTGGTGGACAACTGGTTCATCAAGCTCGTCCTGTTCGGTCTGCTGTGGGCTTACCTGCACCACTTCTGCGCCGGCATCCGCTTCCTGCTCCTCGACATGCACAAGGGTGTCGATCTCGAGCCCGCCCGCAAGTCCTCGAAAATCGTCCTGGCCGTGAGCCTCACGCTCACCGTGATCATTGGGGTGACACTATGGTGAAGCAACGCATCGTCGTCGGTGCGCATTACGGTCTGAAGGACTGGATTGCGCAGCGCGCCACCGCCGTCTACATGGCGCTCTACACGATCGTCTTCGCGCTCTGCGCGTTCAGTCTGCCCGAACTCAGCTACGAGTCGTGGTCGGGCCTGTTCTCGAACGGCCTGTTCAAGTTCCTCAGCTTCCTGTTCTTCCTGTCGGTGTTCTATCACGCCTGGATCGGCGTGCGTGACCTATGGATGGACTACATCAAGCCCGATGGTGTGCGCCTCGCGCTGCACCTGGTCACTCTCTTCCTGCTCGTCGGCTACGCCGGCTGGGCTGCCCAGATCCTGTGGAGGCTCTAAGCGTGAACGTCGCTAAGCGTACCTTTGATGCGGTCATCGTGGGCGCCGGCGGTGCCGGCCTGCGTGCGGCCCTGCAACTTTCCGAAGCCGGCCTCAAGACCGCTGTGCTCACTAAGGTCTTCCCGACCCGCTCGCACACCGTTGCGGCGCAGGGCGGCGTGGCCGCCTCGCTCGGCAACTCGACCGAGGACAACTGGCACTGGCACATGTACGACACCGTGAAGGGTTCGGACTGGCTGGGCGACCAGGACGCCATCGAATTCATGTGCAAGAAGGCCAACGAGGTCGTCATCGAGCTCGAGCACTACGGCATGCCCTTCGACCGCACCGACAACGGCAAGATCTACCAGCGTCCGTTCGGCGGTCACTCGATGAACTACGGCCAGGCGCCGGTGATGCGCTCCTGTGCCGCCGCCGACCGTACCGGCCACGCCATGCTGCATGCGCTGTACCAGCGCAACGTGCGTGCCAACACCCAGTTCTTCGTCGAATGGATGGCGCTCGATCTGATCCGCGACGCCGACGGCGACGTGCTCGGCGTCACCGCGATGGAAATGGAGACCGGCGAGGTCTCGATCTTCCACGCCAAGGCGACCATCTTCGCCACCGGCGGTGCCGGCCGCATCTACTACTCCTCGACCAACGCCTTCATCAACACCGGTGACGGCGTGGGCATGGCGGCGCGCGCCGGCA
The DNA here is from genome assembly GCA_029982755.1 of Rhodocyclaceae bacterium. Taxonomy (GTDB): domain Bacteria; phylum Pseudomonadota; class Gammaproteobacteria; order Burkholderiales; family Rhodocyclaceae; genus Thauera. Next base: position 2,730 of record JARRBR010000121.1, on the reverse strand, counting down.
TCCCGCTGGAAGACATGGAGTTCTGGCAGTTCCACCCGACCGGCGTGGCCGGCGCGGGCGTGCTGATCACCGAGGGCGTGCGCGGCGAGGGCGGCATCCTGCGCAACTCGTCGGGCGAGCGCTTCATGGAGCGCTACGCGCCGAACCTGAAGGACCTCGCCTCGCGCGACGTGGTCTCGCGTGCGATGACCACCGAGATCAACGAAGGTCGTGGTTGCGGTCCCGACAAGGATCACGTGCTGCTCGACATCACGCACCTGTCGCCCGACACGATCATGAAGCGCCTGCCGGGCATCCGCGAAATCGCGATCCAGTTCGCCGGCGTCGATCCGATCAAGGCGCCGATTCCGGTCGTGCCTACCTGCCACTACCAGATGGGCGGCATTCCGACCAACTACAAGGGCCAGGTCGTGGTGCCCAAGGACGGCAACCCGAACAGCCCGGTCGCCGGTTTCTACGCCGCGGGCGAGTGCGCCTGCGCCTCGGTGCACGGCGCCAACCGCCTCGGCACCAACTCGCTGCTCGACCTGCTGGTGTTCGGCAAGTCCGCCGGCGAGACCGTGGTCGAGGACTTCAAGTCTGGTCAGCTCAAGCTGAAGCCGCTCCCGGCCGATGCGGCCGACGTCTCGCTCGCCCGCCTGGCCCGCCTCGACGGCCAGACCAAGGGCGAGAGCGTGTTCGACGTCGGTCTCGAAATGCGCCGCACCATGCAGAAGCACGCCGGCGTGTTCCGTTTCGACAACCTGCTCAAGGAAGGCGTGCAGAAGATCGGCGAAGTGGCCGAGCGTGCCAAGCGCACCGAGATCAATGACAAGTCCAAGGTCTGGAACGTCGCCCGCATGGAAGCGCTGGAACTCGACAACCTGATCGAGGTCGCCCGCGCCACCATGGTCTCGGCCGAGGCCCGCAAGGAGTCGCGCGGCGCCCACGTGCGCGACGACGCGCCGGATACCGCCGAGAACCCGAACGGCCGTGACGACGCCAACTGGCTCAAGCACACCCTGTGGTACAGCGAAGGCAACCGCCTGGATTACAAGCCGGTGAACCTGAAGCCGCTGTCCGACGACGTCGAGCCGATCGCGCTCGCCAAGCGCACCTACTGAGCGCCCGGGAGAAACATTCATGACCAAGCGTACCGTTCATTTCAAGATCTACCGCTACGATCCGGACAAGGACGAGAAGCCCTACATGCAGGACATCTCGGTCGAACTCGAGCCGTCCGACAAGAAGCTGCTGGATGCGCTCGTCCGCCTGCGTGCCAAGGACGACTCGATGTCCTTCCGCCGCTCCTGCCGTGAAGGCGTGTGCGGTTCGGACGCGATGAACATCAACGGCAAGAACGGCCTGGCCTGCCTGACCGACGTCGACAGCCTGCAGCAGCCGATCACGCTGCGCCCGCTGCCCGGCCTGCCGGTCATCCGCGACCTGATCGTCGACATGACGCAGTTCTTCAAGCAGTACCACTCGATCAAGCCCTACCTGGTCAACAACGACCCGGCGCCCGAGCGCGAGCGTCTGCAGACGCCCGAGGACCGCGAGGAGCTCAACGGTCTGTACGAGTGCATCCTGTGCGCATGCTGCTCGACCTCGTGCCCGTCGTTCTGGTGGAACCCGGACAAGTTCGTCGGCCCGGCCGGCCTGCTGGCGGCCTACCGCTTCCTCGCCGACACCCGCGACCAGGACACCAACGCGCGCCTCGACAACCTCGAGGATCCGTATCGTCTGTTCCGTTGCCACACCATCATGAACTGCGTCGACGTCTGTCCGAAGGGTCTTAACCCGACCCGCGCGATCGGCAAGATCAAGGACATGATGGTCCGCCGCGCGATCTAAGGGCAGGCCGACGGCATGACGATCAACAGGGGGCGCGTGCGCTGGCAGTGCCGTCGGGCCTTGCTCGAGCTCGACCTTGTGTTCACGCGCTTTCTCGAAAGGCATTTCGATCGTCTGACCGACGATCAGGTGGCGGATCTGGACGACCTGCTGCGCTGCGACGACTACGACATCTGGGCGTGGGTCAATGGCAGCAAGGCATGCGAGAACGACCGCTGGAAGGAGATGATCGGATTGCTGCGTCAGGGCTGACGCAGCGCTTCCGGTCGGAGTACGACGACAAGCAGTTAAACCGGCAAGTAGAAGGGACGATCTATGAGCACTGAACGCACTGCAACCCTCACCGTCGATGGCAAGACCGTCGAATTCCCGGTCATGACCGGCACCCACGGCCAGGATGTCATCGACATTCGTACCCTGGGCGGCAAGACCGGCCTGTTCACCTACGACTCGGGCTTCCTGTCGACGGCCAGCTGCAAGTCGAAGATCACCTTCATCGATGGTGACAAGGGCGAGCTGCTGTATCGCGGCTACCCGATCGAGCAGCTTGCCGAGCAGTGCAACTTCCTCGAGGTTGCCTACCTGCTGAAGAACGGCGAGCTGCCGAACCAGACCGAGAAGACGGACTTCGAGAACACGATCAAGCGTCACACGATGCTGCACGATCAGATGACGAAGTTCTACTCGGGCTTCCGCCGCGACGCGCACCCGATGGCGGTCATGGTCGGCGTGGTCGGCGCGCTGTCGGCCTTCTACCACGAGGCGATGGACTTCTCCGACGCCGATCACCGCAGCGTGTCGATCAACCGCCTGATCGCCAAGCTGCCGACCATCGTTGCGATGGCCTACAAGTACAACAAGGGCGAGCCCTTCATGTACCCGCGCAACGACCTCGAC
>JARRBR010000120.1 GCA_029982755.1 Rhodocyclaceae bacterium | reverse complement strand
CGCCGGTGGGCGCGGTGGCCGCGAGCCCCGCGTCCGCGGTGGCGCCGATGGGGCCGGTGGCGCAGGCGCCGGCCGACGCCGCCCCGGTCGAGCCCTCCGCACTCGGTTTCCATGAGCCGATGTACTTCCTCGTCGGTGGCAAGGATCCGGTCAGCGCGCGCTTCCAGTTCAGCTTCCGCTACCGCATCTTCGACGACCACGGCGTGGTCGCCGAAAGCTTCCCGGTGGCGAGCGGGCTGTATTTCGGCTTCACCCAGACCTCGCTGTGGGACCTGCAGTCCGAGTCCAAGCCCTTCCGCGACTCCAGCTTCCGCCCCTCGTTCTTCTACCGCTGGGCGGTCGACGACCCCGACAGGCGCGGCGCGCTCGCCCTTTACGGCGGCTACGAGCACGAGTCCAACGGCAAGGAGGACATGCCCTCGCGCAGCATCGACACGCTGTTCCTGCGTGCGGATGCACGCTTCCGGCTGGACGAGTCCGGCACCTACCTGGGCATCGCCCCGAAGTTCTGGACCTACCTGGATCGCGAGGACAATCCGGACATCGCGCGCTACCGCGGCCATGCCGAACTCGGCCTGCGTCTGGGGCGCGACGACGCGCTGATGTTCTCGACGCTGATCCGCCGCGGTACCGCCGGCAAGCTCGGCACGCAGTACGACCTGTCGTACCCGATCCGGCGCAGCGTGTTCTCGGACGTGGGCGCCTTCGTCCACCTGCAGGCCTTCAAGGGCTACGGCGAGACCCTGCTCGAGTACGACCAGGACAAGGAGACGCAGTACCGGCTGGGGATTTCGCTGGTACGCTGAGCGTCCTCCGTTCAACGACAGATTCCCCTTCGCCGCCCCCGTCGGCGGCGCAACGAGAGACGAGGAAACCACGAATGAGTCACGCGATCCGTTTTCACCGCACCGGCGGTCCCGAGGTCCTGCAGTGGGAGGCGGTCGAGCCGCCGCCGCCCGGCCCCGGCGAGGTCCGCCTGCGCCACCAGGCGGTGGGCCTGAACTTCATCGACACCTACCACCGCAGCGGCCTGTATCCGCTGCCGCTGCCGTCCGGCCTCGGCATGGAAGGCGCGGGCGTGGTCGAGGCGGTGGGCGAGGGCGTCAGCGAAGTGAAGGCCGGCGACCGCGTGGCCTACACCAGCGGCCCGCTCGACGCCTATTCCGAGGTGCGCAACATCCCGGCGCGCAACCTCGTCGTGCTGCCCGAGGACATTTCCTTCGAGCAGGGCGCGGCGATGATGCTGCAGGGCATCACCGCGCACTACCTGCTGCATTCGACCTACCCGGTGAAGGCGGGCGAGACCATCCTGGTGCATGCCGCCGCGGGTGGCGTGGGCTCGATCCTGGTGCAATGGGCGAAGCTGCTCGGTGCCACCGTGATCGGCACCGTCGGCAACGACGACAAGGCGGCGCGCGCGAAGGCGCTGGGCTGCGACCACGTGATCGTCTATTCGCGCGAGCAGTTCCCCGCGCGCGTGCGCGAGCTAACCGGCGGCAAGGGCGTGGCGGTGGTCTATGACTCGGTCGGCCGCGACACCTTCCTCGATTCGATCGCCTGCCTGCAGCGCCGCGGCACGATGGTCAGCTACGGCAACGCCACCGGCCCGGTGGCCCCCTTCGACTGTGCGCTGTTGCACAAGGCCGGCTCCGTGTACGTGACTCGCCCGGGGCTGCCCGACTACATCGCCACCCGCGAGGAGCTGCTCGAGCGCGCGGCGGCGCTGTTCGAGGTGGTGCGCAGCGGCAAGGTGAAGATCGAGGTGATGCAGCGTTACGCGCTGAAGGACGCCGCCCAGGCGCATCGCGACCTCGAGGCACGCAGGACGACGGGCTCGACGGTGCTGCTGCCCTGAGGCCCCGTGCGTCGGCGCGTGCCGCTCGCCAGCGGTAGCGTGGCCCGACGCGCGCTCGATCGGCGGTGATCGGTCGCGGTCAGGGCGCCTGCGTCGGGTAAAATCCGCGCCATGAATTCCGCAGCCCATACCCCGGCCGAGCCGGGCTTCGTGCCGAGCGCTCCGCGCTTCGTACACCTCCGCCTCCATTCCGAATACTCGATCACCGACGGCATCGTCCAGCTCGACCAGGCGATCGCCGTCGCGGCCGAGGACGGCATGCCGGCGCTCGGCATCTCCGACCTCGCCAACCTGTTCGGCATGGTCAAGTTCTACAAGGGCGCGCGCGGCAAGGGCGTCAAGCCCATCGTCGGGGTCGATGCCTGGATCCAGAACGAGGCCGAGCGCGACAAGCCGCACCGCGTGCTGCTGATCTGCCGCAATCGCGCCGGTTACGGCCAGCTGTGCGAGCTGCTGACGCGCGCCTATCTGGAGAACAAGCACCGCGGTCGCGCCGAGATGCGCCGCGAGTGGTTCGAGAACGGCGCCGCGAGCGAGCTGCTGTGCCTGTCTGGGGCCATGAGCGGCGACATCGGCGCGGCGATCGCCGCCGGCAACCTCGCGCTTGCCGATCAGCTCGCCGCCGACTGGGCGCGGCTGTTCCCCGACGGCTTCTACATCGAGATCCAGCGCGCCGGGCATCCGGGCACCGAGACCTACATCCGCCACGCGGTGGACATCGCCGGCCGGCTCGGCCTGCCGGTGGTGGCGACGCATCCGGTGCAGTTCCTCAAGCGCGAGGACTTCAAGGCCCACGAGGCGCGGGTGTGCATCGCCCAGGGCTACGTGCTGGCCGACAAGCGCCGGCCGCGCGACTTCACCGAGGAGCAGTACCTCAAGAGCCAGGCCGAGATGTGCGAGCTCTTCGCCGACCTCCCCGAGGCGCTCGAGAACGCGGTCGAGATCGCCCGCCGCTGTTCGCTGACGGTGCAGCTTGGCAAGAACTTCCTGCCCTTGTTCCCGACCCCCGAGGGCATGACGCTCGACGACTTCCTGGTGCAGGAGGCCAAGGCGGGTCTGGAGAAGCGCCTCGCCCAGCTCTACCCGCACCCCGAGGAACGCGAGAAGCAGCGTCCGCGCTACGAGGAGCGGCTGAAGTTCGAGACCGACACCATCATCCAGATGGGCTTTCCCGGCTACTTCCTGATCGTGGCCGACTTCATCCGCTGGGGAAAGCGCAACGGCGTGCCGGTGGGGCCGGGCCGGGGTTCGGGCGCCGGTTCGCTGGTCGCGTACTCGTTGGAGATCACCGACCTCGACCCGTTGGAGTACGCGCTGCTGTTCGAGCGCTTCCTGAACCCGGAGCGCGTGTCGATGCCCGACTTCGACATCGACTTCTGCCAGGACAACCGCTACCGCGTCATCGAGTACGTGCGCGAGCGCTACGGCAAGGACGCGGTGAGCCAGATCGCCACCTTCGGCACCATGGCCTCGAAGGCGGTGGTGCGCGACGTCGGCCGCGTGCTCGACCTGCCCTACGGCCTGTGCGACCGCCTGTCCAAGCTCATCCCGATCGAGGGCGCCAAGCCCGTCTCGCTGAACAAGGCCTACGAGATGGAGCCGCAGATCGGCGAGATGATGGCCGACGGCAACGACGGCGAGTCGGTGCGCGACCTGTGGAGCCTGGCGCAGCCGCTCGAGGGCTTGAGCCGCAACGTCGGGATGCACGCCGGCGGCGTGCTGATCGCGCCCGGCAAGCTCACCGACTTCTGTCCGCTCTATATCGCCGACGGCGACGACGCCACGCCGGTGTCGCAGTTCGACAAGGACGACGTCGAAGCGGTCGGCCTGGTGAAGTTCGACTTCCTCGGCCTGCGCAACCTCACCATCATCGAGCTCGCGCTGGAATACATCGAGCGCATGACCGGCAGCCGCCCAGACCTGATGAGCCTGGGCTTCGAGGACCCCGCCGCCTACCAGATCCTGAAGGACGCCAACACCACGGCGATCTTCCAGGTCGAATCGGACGGCATGAAGAAGCTGCTGAAGAAGCTCGCGCCCGACCGCTTCGAGGACATCATCGCGGTGCTCGCGCTCTACCGTCCCGGCCCGCTGGGCTCGGGCATGGTGGACGACTTCATCCTGCGCAAGAAGGGCCAGCAGGAGATCGATTACTTCCACCCCGACCTCAAGGCCTGCCTGGAGCCGACCTACGGCGTCATCGTGTACCAGGAACAGGTGATGCAGATCTCCCAGATCATCGGGGGCTACACCCTGGGCGGCGCCGACATGCTGCGCCGCGCGATGGGCAAGAAGAAACCCGAGGAGATGGCCAAGCACCGCGCCACCATCGCCGAGGGCGCGAAGCAGAAGGGCTACGATCCGGCGCTGGCCGAGCAGCTCTTCGACCTCATGACCAAGTTCGCGGAGTACGGCTTCAACAAGTCGCACACCGCGGCCTACGCGGTCGTCACCTATCACACCGCCTGGCTGAAGGCGCACCACTGCGCGGCCTTCATGGCGGCGACGATGTCGTCCGACCTCGACAACACCGACACCGTCAAGATCTTTTACGAGGACACGGTCGCCAACGGCATCAAGGTGCTGCCGCCGGACGTGAATGAATCCGACTACCGCTTCGTGCCGGTGGATCGCAAGACCATCCGCTACGGCCTGGGGGCGGTGAAGGGCGTGGGCGAGCCGGCGGTGCGCGCGATTCTCGCGGCGCGCCAGAAGGGCGGCGAATTCCGCGACCTGTTCGACTTCTGCGAGCGGGTCGATCGGCGCATGGTGAACCGCCGCGTGATCGAGGCGCTGATCCGCGCCGGCGCGATGGATACCTTGGCCGGCCACGCCGGCCTCGACCGCGCCCAGCTGATGGCGACCGTGGCGCTGGCGATGGAGGCCGCGGAGCAGGCGGCGGCCAACGCGATGCAGGGCGGGCTCTTCGACCTGATGCCCGAGGCCGCGGGCGCGGCGCCCGAGTTCGCGAAGATCCGCCCGTGGACCGAGCGCGAGCGCCTCAAGGAAGAAAAGCTCGCGATCGGCTTCTTCCTCTCCGGCCACCCGTTCAACGCCTTCAAGCCCGAGGTGCGCCGCTTCGTGCGCCGCACCCTGGCCCAGCTCGAGCCCTCGCGCGACATCACGATGCTGGCCGGCGTGGTCATGGAGCAGCGGACCAAGGTCGGCAACCGCGGCAAGATGGCCTTCGTGCAGATCGACGACGGCACCGAGCCGCGCGAGGTCACGGTGTATTCCGAGGTGCTCGACGCCAGCCGCGGCAAGATCGTCACCGACGAGGTGGTAGTGATCGAGGCCAAGGTCAGCAACGACGACTTCTCGGGCGGGCTGCGCATCATCGCCGACCGTGTGCTGACGCTGGGCGAGGCGCGCAGCCGTTTCGCGCGCGCCCTGCAGCTGCGCATCAACGGCGAGGTGGCCACCAGCGGCGGCCCGCTGGCTGCGGCCGGCAGGTTGCAGACCCTGCTCGAGCCCTTCCGCGAGGGCGGCTGCCCGATCCGGGTGAACTACCGCAACGAGGCCGCCGAGGCCGAGCTGCCGCTCGGCGATGGCTGGCGGGTGCGGCTGGAAGACGCGCTGCTGGAGAGCCTGCGCGAATGGCTGGCACCGGAGGCGGTCGAGGTGCTTTACCCCTGAGCTGGCGGCTCGGCTCGGAGAACCGCCTGGTTCCGGTCGCCGCGGCACGCCGCGCAGGCCGCCGCGGCCGGCGCGAGCGGCGTACCGCGTGCGCGCAGTGCCGCATCGATCAGGCTCAACACCTCGTTGCGGCAGAGCGGCTCGCGATCGTGCTGGGGCACCCAGTACTTCACCCGGTAGGTGATGCCCTGCGGCCCGTAGTGCGCGACCTCGGCTTCCGGCGGCCTGTCGCCGACGATGCTCTCCGCACCCTGCAGTGCTTCCAGGATCAAGGCCTTTGCCTCGGCCACCGGCAGGTCCACCGGCAGGGTGAGTTCGGCGTGGTCGCGGTATTCCTTGCGCGGCGCGCTGAAGTTGGTGATGCGCTGGCGCGAGATCTGGCTGTTGGGCAGGATCACGTAGGTGCTGTCGCGGGTCACGAGTCGCGTCGTCCGCCAGCCGATCTCCTGCACGCGCCCCTGCGCCAGAGTTTCGATCCGCACCCAGTCACCCATGCGGAAGGGCGCCTCGATGCCGAGCGCGATGCCCGACAAGGTGTCGGCGACCACGTTCCGGATGGCGAAGCCGAGCACCGCCAGCACCAGGCCCGAACCGGTGAGGATGCCCGACAGGTCCTGGCGGAACAGCAGTGACAGGGCGACCAGCAGGGCCAGCGCGAACAGGAATACCCTGAACAGGTCGAGCAGCACCTTGGGCACCGGCCGCTGGCCTTTGCGGCGCTGCGCAAGCCGGGCCGCCACCAGCGAATGCATTAGGTGAGCACCCGCGAACATCGCCAGGGCGATGGCGGCGTTGCGCAGCGGCTCGCGCCAGGTCTGCAGGTCCAGGTCCGACGGCAGCAGGCCGATCAGCGGTTCGGCGAACACCGCCGTCAATACCAGCACGGCGAGTCCGATTGCGGTCCGCAGCCAGGGCACAGGTGCGGGTTCAGGCGTCCTCATCGCGCCTCCTTCGCAGCGTTCGCACCGGTGGCACGCGGATGCGCCGGCTGTCCGTCCCATGAACGGGCGTGGTGCACGCGGGGCCGGCGAGGGCAGCGGGATCCCGGGAGGGCGGTGAGTGAGCGGCGCATCGCTGCGGCTGATCGCGGGCGGGCGCCTCCAAGCAAGGCGAGATACATGGCATGACCTGTGAGATGAGAGAGAAACTGCACTCGAACGCCCCGGCCTGCCGATCAGCGCCCTGGTCGGGCTATCGGGGCCGGGGCCGGACATGCGCTTGCACGACGCGCATGACGGATCTCACGGGGTAGGTAGGGCTCATCTCGATGCAGGTGAAAGGAATCGAACGGGGCCGCAGCGCAGGCCGCCGGGTAGGCCGGTGAGCGGCCGAATATTTTTTAATTTCAGAGGCTTGCGATTATAGCAGCGCAGCCGCCCGGAGGCGGGTTGCGGCAGGGGCGCTCAGATCGTCGGTCGCTGCTCGAAGCTGTCGAAAGCCTCGGCCTCGATGTCGATCACTTCGACGCGCAAGACCTGCGCCTTGGGCGGGCCCTGATGTGCCCAGGCAATGAAGGCCTCGACCTGGAGGTGGGGGCCGACCGCGACCGCTTCGACGCTGCCGTCGCTGCGGTTGCGCACCCAGCCGGCGAGGCCCAGCCGCGAGGCCTCGGCCTGCGCGCTGGCGCGATACCAGACGCCCTGCACCCGGCCGTGAATCCGGAGCAGGCGGGCGATCGGCGCGTGCGCGCCCTTGCCGGCCGTGTCAGGCATAGGCGATCTCCGGCACTGTGCCGCTGAGCTGGCGGGCGCGCTGCAAGGCTTCCTCGAGCGTGGCGGTGACGTTGTCGTCGCCGAGGCGGTTGAGGAAGCCGGAGCGGAACACGATCGAGCCCGGCTGCGAGCCGAGCCGGCACAGGATCATGTGGGCGCCGCGCTTGTGCAGGTTGCGGTGCAGGGTCTGCAGGATGTCGAGGCCGGTGGTGTCGAGGCTGATCACGCGGTCCATGTCGAGGATCACCACGTCAGGGTGGCCGTCCTGCATCAGCAGCAGGTTCTCGAGCTTGTTGGCGGCGCCGAAGAACAGACTGCCGGAGAGCTTGTAGGCGAGGATGCGCGGCGTGCCGTCCTCGCGCAGCTGGGTCTCCGCGCCGTCCAGCTCGGGCAGCGCGATGCGCTCGATGCGGGTGAGGTCCGACATGCGGTACATGAAGAACAGGCTCGCCAGCACCATGCCGATCTCGACCGCCAGCGTGAGGTCGAACACCACCGTGACGAGGAAGGTGCCGAGCAGGATGGTCCGGTACTGCAGCGAATAACGCGCCAGCTCGCGCGGCGCGAAGGCGTGCCATTCGCCCATGTTGATCGACACCATGACCACGATCGCCGACAGCGTGGCGAGCGGGATGTGGCTGGCGAGCGGGGCGAGCGCGAGCACGATGGCGAGCAGCACGCCTGCGTGGATGATGCCGGCGACCGGCGTGCGGCCGCCGGTGCGGATGTTGGTGGCGGTGCGCGCGATCGCGCCGGTGGCGGCGAAGCCGCCGAACAGCGGCGCGGCGACGTTGGCGATGCCTTGCGCCATCAGCTCCTGGTTGGGGTCGTGGCGGTCGTCGATCTGGCTGTCGGCGACGCGGGCCGAGAGCAGCGACTCGATGGCGCCCAGCAGCGCGATCGTGATCGCCGGCGCGATCAGCTTGCCGAGCGCCGACAGGCTCAGTTCCGGCAGGCCGAAGGCCGGGATCTGCTGCGGGATGCCGCCGAAGCGGCTGCCGATGGTGTCGACCGGCAGGGCTGCCAGCGCATTCACCGCGGTCATGACGATCAGCACCGCCAGCGGTCCGGGCAGGCGGCGCATCCATCTGGTCCTGACCGCCTGCCGGTTCCACGCCACCAGGATCGCCAGCGAGATCACCGCCACCGCGACAGTGGGCAGGTCCAGGGTCGGCAGGGCCTCGATCAGCGCGCCCATCTTGGCGAAGAACTCGCCCGGCAGGTTGTCGATCTTCAGGCCGAGGAAGTCCTTGATCTGCGAGATGAAGATCACCACCGCGATGCCGTTGGTGAAACCGATCACCACCGACAGGGGGATGAAGCGGATCATGTTCCCCAGGCGCAGCGCGCCCATCGCGAACAGCAGCACGCCCGACATCATCGTGGCGATGAGCAGGTTCTGCACACCGAGGTCGGCGACGATGGCGTAGATGATCGGGATGAAGGCGCCGGTCGGGCCGCCGATCTGCACCTTCGATCCGCCCAGCAGGGCGATCAGGAAGCCGGCGACGATGGCGGTCCAGATGCCGGCGGTGGGCGACATGCCGGAGGCGATCGCGAAGGCCATCGCCAGCGGCAGCGCGAGCACGCCGACGGTGATGCCGGCGGAAAGGTCACCGACGAAGGCTGCGCGGCCGTAGCCGGGCAGGGTGTCGAGGAGCTTGGGACGGAAGTTGAGTTTCATGCTGTCTCCGCTGCGTACTTGAACAGGACGGGGCGCGAGGCCCGGACAGCGCCGCTGCGAACCATGTTACGGCAGGCGGCGCAGGCTGCGGAGACGGTCACCCTCGACCCGCGTGGTGCAGGACGATCCAGCGTTTCGAGGGTGTGAGCGGCATGGCGACGGGGCGGGCTTACTTCACCTTCATGCCCGGCTGCGCGCCGGCGTCCGGGGACAGGATGAAGAGGCCGGGCGTCTTGCCTTCGGCGTCGGAGGCGGCGAGCACCATGCCTTCGCTCATGCCGAACTTCATCTTGCGCGGCGCGAGGTTGGCGACCATCACCGTCGTGCGCCCGATCAGCGTGGCCGGGTCGTAGGCCGACTTGATGCCGGCGAAGACCTGGCGCGGCTTCGGATTGCCGGCCTCGTCGGTCTCGCCGATGTCGAGCTGCAGGCGGATCAGCTTGTCGGCGCCTTCAACGTGTTCGGCATTGACGATTTTCGCGATGCGCAGGTCTACCTTGGTGAAGTCGTCGATCGAGATGTGTGCCGAGGGCGTCTCGGCCGCCTGCGCGGCGTGCTGCTGCTTCTCCGCGTGACGCTGCTGCGAGGAGGCGGCCTTGGCCACCGCCTCCGCCTTGACCGGCGCCGCGGCAGCGGGTGCGAGCGATTCGCGGTTGGCCTCGAGCAGGGCGTCGATCTGCTTGCGCTCGACACGGGTCATCAGGTGGCTGTAGGCCTGGATGGCATGGCCGGCGGGCAGCGCCGCCCACTCGCCCTGCCAGTCCATGGCAGGGATGGCGAGGAAGGCCTCGACCTGCGCGGCCAGCGCCGGCAGCACCGGCTTGAGGTAGCGGGTGAGGTCGCGGAACATCGTCAGCGCGGTGCTGCACACCGCGTGCAGGCGGTCCTCCTGGCCCTCCTGCCTGGCGAGCTCCCACGGCTTGTGGTCATTGACGTACTGGTTGGCGACGTCGGCCAGACGCATGATCTCGCGCAGCGCGCGGCTGTAGTCGCGCTCGTCATAGGCGGCGGCGATCCGGCCTTCGCTCCAGGCAGTGGAGAATTCGGCGCAGGCGGCGGCATCGACCTCGCCCAGTTTGCCGTCGAAGCGCTTGCCGATGAAGCCGGCGCAGCGGCTGGCGATGTTCACGAACTTGCCGACGAGGTCGGAATTGACCTTGGCGATCATGTCGTCGAGGTTGAGGTCG
>JARRBR010000119.1 GCA_029982755.1 Rhodocyclaceae bacterium | reverse complement strand
ACCATCTCAAGCGCACCATCGCGGCCATCGGGCCACCGGCACCCCTTCGTTTGCTGACCGATCATGCAAACCGGGTGGGGTAACTGAGGTTTTTAGGTTAACCCGACCGGGCGGCGCGTTAGAATCTTTTGGTGCATTTTCAGTCGCCGGGCGGGGCGCGGCGCCGACGCAACTTTCGAACGGGTGGGGCATGCCGAAACTGGTTCTCAGCATGGACGGTCTGGTCCTCAAGGAGATGTCGCTCTCCAAGGAGCGCACCACCATCGGCCGCAAGCCGGACAACGACATCCAGATCGACAACCTGGCGATCAGCGGTCATCACGCGGTGATCACCTGCATCACCAACGATGCCTTCCTCGAGGACCGCAACAGCACCAACGGCACCTACCTGAACGGCCAGCCGGTCAAGAAGAACGTGCTGCGCAACAACGACGTCATCGAGCTCGGCAAGTACCGGATCAAGTTCCTCGCCGACGAGGCGAGGTCCGGCCTGTCGACCTCCGAGATGATCGGCGCCACCACGCTCGGCGCCTTCGAGATGCCCGGCATCAGCACCGCGGTGCCGCTGGCGCCGGGCGGGGCGGGGCCGTGCGAGACGCAGATCATGCCGCCGGCGCTGGCAGCGGACGACGCGGCGGACGCCGGCACGGCGGCGCGGCTGGGCGTGATCCAGGTGCTGAGCGGCGCCAACGCGGGGCGGGAGCTGCAACTCACCAAGTCGCTGACCACCCTCGGCAAGCCGGGAAGGCAGGTCGCGGTGATCACCCGCCGGCCGCACGGCTACTTCATCACCCACGTCGAGGGTGCCAGTTTCCCGCTCGTCAACGGCAAGGCCATCGACGCCCAGGCCCGCCTGCTCCACGACCACGACATCATCGAGCTGGCGGGCGTGAAGATGGAGTTCTTCCTGCAGCGCTGAGGCCCGCTGGCGGCGTGAATTTGTGCCGCGCCCGCCCGCGGAGCGGGTGATAAGGTCCGCGGCGTGATGGGGATTTCGCGGCTGCCGGTGCCCTGCCGGTCATGCGGATGGTCGAGGTGATGAAACTCAAGGTGCTCGGTTGCAGCGGCGGAATCGGCGGTTCGCAATCGCGCACCACGTCTTTCCTCGTCGATGACGACATCCTGATCGACTGCGGGACGGGCGTCGGCGACCTGCCGCTCGAGGTGCTCGAGCGCATCGACCATGTGTTCGTGACCCATGCGCATCTCGATCACATCGCCGCCTTACCGCTGATGATCGACTCGGTGGGCGAGATGCGCCGCGCGCCGGTGGTGGTGCATGCGACCCCGGAGACCATCCGCATCCTGCGTTCGCACATCTTCAACTGGTTGATCTGGCCGGATTTTTCCACGATCCCCGACCACGAGCAGCCATTCATGCGCTTCCAGCCGCTCGGCGTCGGCGACCGGGTCGAACTCGGTGGCCGCGGCATCACCGTGCTGCCGGCGCGGCATACGGTGCCGGCGGTCGCCTATCGCCTGGACAGCGGCTCCGGCCAGCTCGTATTCTCGGGCGACACGGCCTACTGCCCGGAGCTGGTCGCCGCGATCAATGCCTGTCCGGATCTGCGCCACCTGATCCTGGAGACCGCGTTCGCCGAGGAGCAGCGCGAGCTCGCAGCCGCCTCGCACCACCTGTGCCCGAGCATGTCGCGTACGATGCTGGACGAGATCGAGGGCGCGCCGATGGTGCACGTCAGCCACCTCAAGCCGGGCGTCGGCGGACGCATCATGGAACAGTTGCACGCGGCGGGGAGCGCTCTCTCCGTCCGCCGCCTCGAGCAGGGTGACGTGCTCGAATTCTGAGCGATGCGCTTGCGCCGGCGTCCGGACCGGCAGCCCGGGACACGCATCGCGCCGGACCTACAGCGAGGAAACATGAGCGAGATGACCGCAAGCCCGTCCACCTCCGGCGTCGTATCGCGCCGGCTGGCCTTCTTCAAGGGCCTGCAGATGCTGACCAACCGCATCCACGCGAGCAAGAACGTGGACGAGATCATGCTCGAGCTCGCGCCCGAGCTGTGCACACTGTTCGAGGCCGAGCGCTTCACGATCTACGCGGTCGAGGACAGCGGCGGCACGATCGTCACCCGCATCAAGACCGGCCTGAACGGCGTGCAGAGCATCCGCCTGCCGATCGCCGAGAACAGCATCGCCGGCTACGTCGCCCTGTCCGGGCAGCTGCTCAACATCCGCGACGTCTATGACGACAACGAACTGCGTTGCATCTCGCCGAGCCTGCAGTTCAGGCGCGAGGTGGACGCGAGCACCGGCTTCCGCTGCCGGCAGATGCTGGTGGCGCCGATCCGCGACCCGGACAACGGCAGCCTGCTCGGTGTCGTCCAGCTCATCAACACCGTGAATGGCGAGCCCTTTCCGCGGATGGCGGAGGAGGGCGTGCTCGGGCTGGCACAGACGCTGGGCGTCGCCTTCCTGCGCCACGCCCGCCAGCCCGGCCGCCTGCGCTCGCGCTTCGACGCCCTGATCGTCGATGGCCGCATCACCGCCGAGGAATTCGCCGACGCCGCGCGCGAGGGGCGCGAGAGCGGCGCCGGCACCGAGGCGGTGCTGATCGGCCAGCTCGGGCTCAGTCCCGCCGAGCTCGGCGCCGCGGCCGCGCGCTATTTCGGCGTGCCCTACCAGCCCTTCGTCGCCAACCACGTCAAGCCGATGGACCTGCTGCGCAACATCAAGCGCGAGTACGTCGAGCAGGCCCTGTGGCTGCCCTACGAGGAGAACGCGGACGGCGTCGTGATCCTGTGCATCGATCCCGAGCAGGTGCGCAGCTCGGGCGTCGCCCAGAACGTGCTGCCGAAGAAGCGGCTGGGTTTTCGCGTGACCACCCAGCGCGACTTCGAGCAGACCGTGGAGCAGTTCTTCGGCAGTGCGCTCGACGATGCCTCGGTCACCGACCTGCTGTCCGGCCTCGACGAGCGCGAGGACGAGGTCGGCTCGCTGAAGGACGACGTCAGCGCGGCGGCCGACAACGAGCTCGTCAAGCTGGTCAACCGCATCATCGTCGACGCCTACCGCCAGGGCGCCTCCGACATCCACATCGAGCCCCGTCCCGGCAAGGAAAAGACGCTGATCCGCTTCCGCAAGGACGGCTCGCTGGTGCCCTACATCGAGATCCCGGCCAGCTACCGCAATCCGCTGGTCACGCGCGTCAAGATCATGTGCGATCTCGACATCGCCGAGCGTCGCAAGCCGCAGGACGGCAAGATCCGCTTCCGCAAGTTCGCGCCCATCGACCTCGAGCTGCGGGTGGCCACGCTGCCCACCCAGGGCGGCATGGAAGACGTGGTGATGCGCCTGCTCGCCAACAGCGAACCGATCCAGATCGACAAGCTCGGCCTGCTGCCCTTCAACCTCGATCGCCTCAAGGCCACGATCGCCAAGCCCTACGGCATCTTCTTCGTGTGCGGGCCGACCGGCTCGGGCAAGACGACCACGCTGCACTCCATCCTCAACTACATCAACACCCCGGACACCAAGATCTGGACGGTCGAGGATCCGGTCGAGATCACCCAGAAGGGCCTGCGCCAGGTGCAGGTCAACCGCAAGGCCGGCATCGACTTCGCGACCATGATGCGCGCCTTCCTGCGCGCCGATCCGGACGTGATCATGGTGGGCGAGATGCGCGACCACGAGACGGTGTCGGTGGGCATCGAGGCCTCGCTGACCGGCCACCTGGTGTTCTCCACGCTGCACACCAACAGCGCGCCGGAGTCGGTCGTGCGCCTGCTCGACATGGGAATGGATCCGTTCAACTTCGCCGATGCGCTGCTCGGCGTGCTCGCCCAGCGCCTGGCCAAGCGCCTGTGCCTGAAGTGCCGCGAGGCCTACCGGCCCGACGAGGACGAGGTCAATCGCCTGCTCGACGAGTACTGCGAGGACATGCACCTCACCGACGACTTCCGCACCGACCCCGAAGCCGCCCGCCAGCGCGTGCTGGCGCGCTGGAAGCAGGATTTCGCCGGCGAGGACGGCCAGTTCACGCTGTACCAGCCGGTCGGCTGCGAGCACTGCAACCAGGGCTACAAGGGCCGGGTCGGCCTGCACGAGCTGATGCTGGGCTCGGATGCGATCAAGCGCCTGATCCAGTCGCGCGGCCGCGTCGAGCAGGTGCTCGGGCAGGCGCTCGGCGAGGGCATGCGAACGCTGCGCCAGGACGGCATGGAGAAGGTACTCGCCGGCATCACCGACATGAAGCAGGTGCGCAAGGTGTGCGTGCGCTGAGCGGACCGCGTTCCTTCCGCAGCGGTTAGAATCCGGGCTGACCCCATCCTCCCGGAGCGCCCCATGTACCGCATCGCCCCCAGCCTGCTGTCCGCCGACTTCGCCCGCCTCGGCGAGGAAGTGCGCAACGTGATCGCCGCCGGCGCCGACTGGATCCACTTCGACGTGATGGACAACCATTACGTCCCCAACCTCACCATCGGCCCGCTGGTGTGCGAGGCCATTCGCCCCCACACCAGCGCGCCGATCGACGTGCACCTGATGGTGAAGCCGGTCGATCGAATCATCCCCGACTTCGCCAAGGCCGGCGCCAACGTCATCACCTTTCACCCCGAGGCCTCCGAGCACATCGACCGCAGCCTCGGCCTGATCCGCGACTCCGGCTGCCAGGCCGGCCTCGTGTTCAATCCGGCGACGCCGCTCAACTTCATGGACCACGTCATGGACAAGCTCGACGTGGTGCTGCTGATGAGCGTCAACCCCGGCTTCGGCGGGCAGAAGTTCATCCCCGAGACGCTCGCCAAGCTGCGCGCCGCGCGCGCGAAGCTCGATGCCTACGAGGCGCGCACCGGCCGCCGCATCCTGCTCGAGATCGACGGCGGAGTGAAGACCGACAACATCGCCGACATCGCCCGCGCCGGCGCCGACACCTTCGTCGCCGGTTCGGCGGTGTTCGGCGCCGGCAAGGACGCCGACCCCAACCGCTACGACTCGATCATCGGCGCGCTGCGCGCCGAGCTCGCCAAGGCGGCGGCATGAGCGCGGCGCGCTTCTCGCCGCGGGCGGTGCTGTTCGACCTCGACGGCACCCTGCTCGACACCATCGCCGACCTGGCCGACGCCGCCAACCTGATGCTGGCCGAGCTCGGCCGCCCGGCGCGCAGCCAGGACGAGATCCACGGCTTCGTCGGCAAGGGCATTCCCAACCTGGTGCGGCGCTGCATGACCGAGGGCACGCACGCGACCGAGGCCGAGATCGAGTCCGCGGTGGCGGTATTCCGTCGCCACTACGCGGTGGTCAATGGCGCGCGCACGACGATCTATCCGGGCGTGGTCGAGACGCTGCAGACCCTGCGCGGGCGGGACATCCGGCTCGCGGTGGTGACCAACAAGGCGGAGGCCTTCACGCTGCCGCTGCTCGAGCGCATGGGCATCGCCGCGCATTTCGACACCGTGATCAGCGGCGACACCCTGCCGGTCAAGAAACCCGATCCGGCGACGGTGCATCTGGCCTGCGAGCGCCTCGGCGTCGCGCCCGGGGAGGCGCTGATGATCGGCGACTCGGCCAACGACGCGCTAGCCGCCCAGGGTGCAGGCGTGCCGGTGCTGCTGGTGACCTACGGCTACAGCGAGGGCGTGCCGGTGGACACCATCGAATGCGATGGGCTACTATCGAACGCGCTTCAGGCTCTGGACCATATCGTCGCTGCATAGGCGCGGCGAGGCCCGCGCCGCCTGGGCGAGACCCTCCACCACAGACCGACATCGTGATGCGCGCACCCCGGGATCGCTTCCTCGCCGCCTTCTCCTCCGTCCAGCCGAGCTGGCGGGGGGCTTGGCGCTGGCCTTTGGGCCACTGAACGCGATCCCCTTTCGCGGGGCCCGGGCAGCGCCGAGCGCGCACCCGACTTCCCCGCCGCTTGTTCCCCTGCCGCAAGCCGCGCCGATTCACCCGCTGTCCGTGGAGTTTCCATGCTCGAACACGAATTCAATGCCCTCGCCGCCGAGGGCTACAACCGCATTCCGCTCACCCTCGAGACCTTCGCCGATCTCGACACCCCGCTCTCGATCTACCTGAAGCTCGCCAACGAGCCCTACACCTACCTGCTCGAATCGGTGCAGGGCGGCGAGCGCTTCGGGCGCTATTCCTTCATCGGCCTGTCCTCGCCGACCCGCATCGAGGTCTATGGGCGCTCGGCGCTGCTGCTCACCGGCAACCGCCTGGTCGAGCGCCGCGACTACGGCGACCCGCTCAACTTCGTCGCCGAATTCATGAACCGCATCAAGGTGCCGCCGCGCGAGCACCTGCCGCGCTTCGCCGGTGGCCTGGTGGGCTGCTTCGGCTATGACACGGTGCGCTACATCGAGCCCAGGCTGGCGAAGACCGAGAAGCCCGACACCCTGGGCACCCCCGACATCCTGCTGCTGCTTTCCGAAGAAGTCGCGATCGTCGACAACCTCAGCGGCAAGCTCACCCTGGTCGTGTATGCAGAACCGGAGGTCCCGGGCGCGTACAAGCGTGCGCAGAAGCGCCTGCGCGAACTGCTCGCCCGCCTGCGCGCGCCGGTGCAGATCCCCGAGGAGATCCGCGCCGAATCCGCCCCCGCGGTGTCGAGCTTCGGCGAGGACGGCTTCAAGGACGCGGTGCGCCGCGCCAAGCAGTACATCGTCGACGGCGACGTCATGCAGGTGGTGCTGTCGCAGCGCATGAGCAAGCCCTACGCCGCCAGCCCGATGGCGCTGTACCGCGCGATCCGCTCGCTCAACCCGTCGCCGTACATGTTCTATTTCAACTTCGAGGACTTCCACGTCGTTGGCGCCTCGCCCGAGATCCTCACCCGGCTCGAGGACGACGTCGTCACCGTGCGTCCGATCGCCGGCACCCGCAAGCGCGGCGCCACGGTGGCCGAAGACCTCGCGCTGGAGAAGGAGCTGCTCGCCGACCAGAAGGAGATCGCCGAGCACGTGCAACTGCTCGACCTCGGCCGCAACGACGCTGGGCGGGTGTCCGAGATCGGCTCGGTGAACGTCACCGAGCGCTTCACCATCGAGCGCTACTCGCACGTGATGCACATCGTCTCCAACGTCGAGGGCAAGTTGAAGGAAGGACTCAACGCGCTCGCCGTGCTGCGCGCCACCTTCCCGGCCGGCACCGTGTCGGGTGCACCCAAGGTGCGGGCGATGGAGATCATCGACGAACTCGAGCCGGTCAAGCGCGGCATCTACGCCGGCGCGGCGGGCTACCTGGGTTTTCACGGCGACATGGACCTGGCGATCGCGATCCGCACCGCGGTGCTCAAGGACGGCCAGATCCACGTCCAGGCGGGCGCCGGCATCGTCGCCGATTCCGACCCCGACGCCGAATGGCAGGAGACGCAGAGCAAGGCGCGCGCCATGCTGCGTGCCGCCGAGATGGCCGAGGGCGGGCTGGACACCCGGGTCTGAGCGCCCCGGCGCCACCGCACCCCGTCCCGCTCCCACGTACTTGCAGGCGAAGCCGGCCCCATCCCCGCCAGGCTTCGCGAAGGGAATGACCATGCTGCTGATGATCGACAACTACGACAGCTTCACCTACAACCTCGTGCAGTACTTCGGCGAGCTCGGGGCCAACGTGAAGGTGTATCGCAACGACGAGATCACTCTCGAGCAGATCGAGCGCCTCGCCCCCGCCCACCTCGTCATCTCGCCCGGCCCGTGCTCGCCGGCGGAGGCCGGCATCTCGGTGCCGGCGATCAAGGCCTTTGCCGGAAAGCTGCCCATCCTCGGCGTCTGCCTCGGCCACCAGAGCATCGGCGCCGCCTTCGGCGGACGCATCGTGCACGCGCAGAAGCTGATGCACGGCAAGACCTCGCCGGTGCACCACATCGATCAAGGCGTGTTCCGCGGCTTGCCCAATCCGCTCACCTGCACGCGCTACCACTCGCTGGCGATCGAACGTTCCAGCCTGCCCGACTGTCTGGAAGTGACGGCGTGGACCGACGACGGCGAGATCATGGGCGTGCGCCACCGCACGCTGGACGTCGAGGGCGTGCAGTTCCACCCCGAGTCCATCCTCACCGAATGCGGCCACGCGCTGCTGAAGAACTTCCTCGACCGTCGCGCCGCGGCGCCCGCGGCCGCCTGAAACGAACGCAGCGAGAGTCTCATGACCACGATTACCGCCCAGCAAGCCCTGCAACGCACGATCGAGCACCGCGAGATCTTCTTCGACGAGATGCTGTCGCTGATGCGCCAGATCATGGCCGGCGAGATCTCGCCGGTGATGACCGCAGCCATCCTCACCGGCCTGCGCGTCAAGAAGGAGACCATCGGCGAGATCACCGCCGCCGCCACCGTGATGCGCGAGATGTCGACCAAGGTCGTCGTGCAGCCGCCGCACGACCACTTCCTCGACGTGGTCGGCACCGGCGGTGACGGTGCCAACACCTTCAACATCTCCACCACGACGATCTTCGTCGCCGCGGCCGCCGGTGCGCGCGTGGCCAAGCACGGCGGGCGCGGGGTGTCGTCGAAGTCGGGCGCGGCCGACGTGATCGAGGCGCTCGGCGTCAATCTGGAGCTGACGCCGCAGCAGGTCGCCGAGTGCATCGAGGCCACCGGCATCGGCTTCATGTACGCCCCGGCGCACCACAGCGCGATGAAGAACGTCGCCCCGGTGCGGCGCGAGATGGGCGTGCGTACGATCTTCAACATCCTCGGCCCGCTCACCAACCCGGCCGGTGCGCCCAATACCCTGATGGGCGTGTTCCACCCCGACCTGGTCGGCATCCAGGCGCGCGTGATGCAGCGCCTCGGTGCCAACCACGTGCTGGTGGTGCACGGCCTGGACGGCATGGACGAGGTCAGCCTCGGCGGCGGCACGCTGGTCGGCGAACTCAAGGACAACCAGGTCCGCGAGTACGAGATCCACCCCGAGGACTTCGGCCTCGCCATGGCGGGCAGCCGCAACCTGCGCGTCGAGGATGCCGCCGAGTCGCGCGCGGTGCTGCTCGGCGTGCTCGACAACCAGCCCGGCCCGGCACGCGAGATCGTGATCTTCAACGCCGGCGTGGCGCTGTACACCGCCAACCTGGTCGACACCATCGGCGCCGGCATCATGCGCGCGCGCGAGATCATCGCCAGCGGCGCGGCGCGCGCCAAGCTCGACGAGTTCGTGCGCTTCACCCAGCAATTCCGGAGCGGCCGATGAGCGACATCCTGAACAAGATCTGCGCGGTCAAGGTGGAGGAGGTCGCCGCAGCGCGCGCCGCGCGTCCGCAGTGCGCGCTGCGCGCCGAAGCCGAGGCGCAGCCGCCGGCGCGCGATTTCGTCGGCGCGATCCGCGCCAAGCACGTGGCGGGCCGCTCCGCGGTGATCGCCGAGATCAAGAAGGCGAGCCCGTCCAAGGGCGTGATCCGCGCCGACTTCCATCCCGCCGAGATCGCGGCCGCCTACGAGCGCGCCGGCGCCGCCTGCCTGTCGGTGCTGACCGACCGCCCGTTCTTCCAGGGCGCACCCGAGTACCTGCAGGCCGCGCGCGCCGCCTGCAGCCTGCCGGTGCTGCGCAAGGACTTCCTGGTCGACCCCTACCAGGTGTTCGAGGCGCGCGCGATGGGCGCCGACGCCGTGCTGCTGATCGCCGCCTGCCTCGATCTGGCGCAGATGCGCGACATGGAGCAGCTCGCGATCGCGCTCGGCATGGCGGTGCTGGTCGAGGTGCACGACGGCGCCGAGCTCGACCTCGCGCTGCAGCTGCAGACCCCGCTGATCGGCATCAACAACCGCAACCTGCGCACCTTCGAGGTCTCGCTGCAGACCACGCTCGAACTGCTGCCGCGCATCGTCGCCGGCCCGGGCGGGCGCATCGTGGTCACCGAGTCGGGCATCCTGCAGCCGCAGGACGTCGCCCTGATGCGCAGCCACGACGTGCACACCTTCCTCGTCGGCGAGGCCTTCATGCGCGCGCCGGACCCGGGTGCGGAACTGCTGGCGCTGTTCGGCGCCTGAGCACGGCCGCCGCGGCGAGCAATGGCGTGCGCGCCGACAGGCCTCGATGAGCGATCGCGATGAGTGAGCGCCCTCCCGACGCGGACCCCGTGCCGCCGCCTGCGCCCCGTCCCGCCCTGCCGCGCGAGGCGCCGCGGCCGCGGCGCTGGCT
>JARRBR010000118.1 GCA_029982755.1 Rhodocyclaceae bacterium | reverse complement strand
GGGCGGTTGATCGTGATCGGGGCCACGCGCACGCCGGTTCGTGACTTAGCCTCCGCGGAAATCTTCGGGTCGGTCAGGTCGCGCTCTTCAAACGCGATGCCCTGCTGGGACAGCCACGCCTTCAGCGCCCGGCAGTCAGGGCACGTCGGAGTGCTGTAGATGAGGATGTGTGGGGTGTTGGCCTGAGGCATAGTCACACCTTCACTTGCCCCGAGCGGCAAGCCAGCTCTTCATCATGGCGATCTCGCCTTCCTGGGCGGTTATGACTTCCTGGGCCAGCTTGCGGACCTCTGAATCTTTGCCGTACTGAAGCTCCACCTTGGCCATGTCGATCGCGCCCTGGTGGTGTGGGATCATGCCGCGCATGAAATCCACATCTGCGTCGCCGCTGAAGTCGATCATCATGTCCGCATGCATGCGGTCGTTGCCGGCACGATAGGCGGCCGTCGAGGCATCGCCCGAGCTGCCGGTCGTCGCCTGCTGGCCGTTGTCGCCCAGCCACTTGTTCATCATGGCGATCTCGCCTTCCTGCGCGGTGATGACGTCCTGGGCGAGCTTGCGAACCTCCGGGTCCTTGCCGTACTGCAGCGCCACCTTGGCCATGTCGATCGCACCCTGGTGGTGCGGGATCATGCCGCGCATGAAATCGACGTCGGGGTTGCCAGAAAACTGCGCCCCCATCCCGGCGTGCATCTGGTCGTTCACGGCGCGATACGCGGTCGTGGAGGGGCTGTCATTGGCCGAAGCGCTGGAGGGCATCGCGTGCCCCTGGTGACCTGCGCTGGCGCTGGCATGCGTCGCTTCACCCGACGGGTCCACCTTCTTCTGGACGGCCACCAGGCCGGCGGCGACCACGACGGCGCCCGCAATGAACAAGAGGCTGAACTTGTTGACCTTCATGAAAAAACTCCTTGAATGAGGTTGATGGGTTCACTGTAGGGCCTCCCATTGTTGGAAGGTCAAGCCCTCATTTCGCCTGTCACTTGGCGCTGCACGGCGGTGTGCCCATGCCCATTTCAGTTGCAAGTAATTCTCAACAAAGGTAGGATGTTAGGATGTAAATAAACTGAAAGGAATAGACCATGTCGCAACAGCAACAGCCAAAAGTTCACGACGCCAGCGACTTCCCTATAGTCCGACTCGAAGGCTCCAGCATCTACGAAGGCTACGGCGCCCCCTGGTGCGCGGAGATGGATGAGTTCCTCGCTCGCGGCAAGCCCTTTATCCTCATCTACGTCGCAGGCGGGCCGGATGATGCCCGCCGTGATCGGCCCGAGCGGCATTGACACGAACTTGCAGAGTTCTTTGGCGCGCAACACGATCTACGCTTGGGTGCCCGGCAGCGGCACCGCGGCCTCGCCCTGCGCGCCATGGAAGCCGGCGTGCTCGGCGCGGCCGGGCGTCCACCCGCCGCCGTGGGCGGTGAAGCCCAGGCCGCTGTCGGCGCCGATGGTGGCACTGCCCGCGGCACCCGCGGGGCGCAGCTGCTTGCGCAGCTCGGCGTGTGCCGGCAGCACCGGGAAAGCCTGGTTGGGGTCGGCGGCGTGGATCCACGGATAGTCGCCCTTGGCCGCCCAGGGCTGGGAGTCGAGCGGCAGGCGGTAGCCGATCGGCGAGTCGCCGGGGATCAGGTAGAGCCGCTCGGCACGCAGGAACCACGGCCCACTCTGCCAGCGCGCGGCCTTGCCCGCCGCGCCGGCATGCTGGCGCACGATCGGCAGCACGTGGCCGATGACCTGCTTGAGCCCCTGGTCGAAGACCTTCGCGAGCCGTGCACGCTCGAGCGGGTCGTCCACGCGCGAATCGTGCGGATCGACGTTGGCCGGCAGCCGGCGCTCGCGCCACAGGTAGTACCAGGCGTCCTCGAAGGCCGGCATCATCCACTGCGTATCGACCCCCAGGCGCTCGCCGACGCGGGCGAGGAAGCGCGCCGCCATGGCCTCGTCCACCGCGGTGGCGGACAGCTCGCGCGCGAACAGCGCCGGGTTGCGCCACACCGGCTCGCCGTCGCGGCGCCAGTAGCAGTTCAGCGACCAGCGCGGCAGCTGCTCGCCCGGGTACCACTTGCCCTGGCCGAAGTGCAGCAGGCCCTGCGGCGCGTAGTGCTCCTTGAGGCGGAACATCAGGTTCTCGGCCAGCGTGCGCTTGCTGGGCTTGCCCGGATCGCGGTTCTGCGGGTCGAGCGCATCGCTGTTCCAGGCCGCGCCGTCGCGATCGTCGAGCGACACGAAGGTGGGCTCGCCGCCCTGGGTGAGACGCACGTCCTGCGCCGTCAGGTCGCCGTCGATGCGGTGACCGAGGGCCTCGATCGCCGCCCACTGCTCGTCCGTATAGGGCTTGGTGACGCGCGGCGCCTCCCACACGCGCTCGACCTTCATGTGGTGCTCGAACTCGCATTCGCACTCGTCGGAGAAGCCCGTGATCGGCGCCGCCGACGAGGGCTCGGGCGAGCAGGCGAGCGGGATGTGGCCCTCGCCGGCGAAGAGCCCCGAGGTCGGATCCAGCCCCACCCAGCCTGCGCCGGGCAGATAGACTTCGCACCAGGCGTGCAGGTCGGTGAAGTCCACCTCGGTGCCGGACGGGCCGTCGAGCGACTTCACGTCCGGCACGAGCTGGATCAGGTAGCCGGACACGAAGCGCGCCGCCAGCCCGAGGTGGCGCAGCAGCTGCACCAGCAGCCAGGCCGAATCGCGGCACGAACCGCTGGCCAGGGTCAGCGTCTGCTCGGGCGTCTGCACGCCCGGCTCGAGTCGCACCAGATAGCGGATGTCCTGCTGCAGGCGCTGGTTGAGACCGACCAGGAAATCGACGCTGGCCCTGGGTGCGCGCGGGATGGATTCGAGGTAGTCGAGGAACTTCGGCCCCAGCGCCGCTGCCGGCGCCTTCACCAGGTAGGGCGCCAGCTCGACACGCAGCGCGTCCTCGTAGGCGAAGGGAATCTTCTCCGCCGCCGGCTCGAGGAAGAAGTCGAAGGGGTTGATGACCGACAGCTCGGCGACCAGGTCGATCTCGATGCGCAGCTCGGTGGTCTTGTCCGGGAACACCAGGCGTGCGAGGTAGTTCGACTGCGGGTCCTGCTGCCAGTTGATGAAGTGCCCGGCGGGCTCGACCTGCAGCGAATAGGCATGGATCGGCGTGCGGCAGTGCGGCGCCGGGCGCAGGCGCACGACCTGCGGCGACAGGCTCACCGGGCGGTCGTAGCGGTAGTGGGTGACGTGGTTCAGCTTGACGTGGATGGACACGGAGGCCTCGCAGGCGACGGATTGGGCGACGCCCTGCTCCAGCAAGAAGCGTGCTATTGCCCGAAATCCCGCACAATCCCTGGAACCGCGCGCCCGGGCGGCCTGCAGACGCGCTGAAGCCACCGACCCGCCGCACCTGGCGCGCACCATTTGTACCCGCCGCGCACCAGCTCGGTGCGCCCGGCCATGGCGGGTGATCCTGCGCCCCCAAGCTGGCACAATGCGCCGCATGCCCGCCGTCCGGCCCGCCGATTCGCTGGCCCGCTCCCTCGCCCTCGCCTACGCCCTGCTGGTCGCCTACGCCTGCCTGCATCCGCTGGCCGGCTGGCGCGACAGCGGGCTGCCGCTGTTCGACTGGCTGTGGGCGCCGTGGCCGAAGTACTTCATCCCCGAAGACTTGGTGTTCAACATCCTCGGCTACCTGCCGCTCGGCCTGCTGCTCGCCGCCGCGCTGCCGGCGAACCTCGCCTTCGCGCGCAAGGTGACGGCGGCGACGCTGCTCGCCGGCCTGCTCAGCCTGGGCCTGGAGACGACGCAGAACTTCCTGCCCTCGCGCATCGCCAGCAACCTCGACCTCGGCGGCAACCTCGCCGGCGCGCTGCTCGGCGCGCTCGCCGGCGCGCGCTGGGGGGCGGCGGTGTTCGGCCCGTACGGGCGCCTGCACCGCTGGCGCACCCGCTACCTGATCGACGGGCGCACCGGCGAGGCGGGCCTGGTGCTGCTGGTGCTGTGGCTGGTCGGCCAGCTCAGCGCCACCGACCTGCTGTTCGCCAGCGGCGACATCCGCAGCCTGCTCGACATCCCGGCGCCGCTGCCCTTCCGCGCCGAGCGCTTCATCGCCTTCGACACCGCGCTGACCGCAAGCGCACTGGTCGCGGTCGGCCTGTTCACGCGCTGCATGACGCGCGGCGCCAACCCGCTGCCGGTGCTGCTGGTGCTCGCGCTCGGCGTCGGCGTCAAGACCCTGGCCACCTTCACCTTCTTCAGCCCGCCCGCGCCCCTGGCCTGGCTCACCCCCGGCGCCGAGCGCGGGCTGGCGATCGGCGCCGCGGTGCTGCTGCCCTGCCTGCTGCTGCCGCGCCTGGCCCAGCACGCCATCGCCGGCACCAGCCTGCTGCTCGCCACCGCGCTGGTGAACCTGATCCCCGAGAACCCCTACCTGCCCTACGACCGCCAGCTCGCCGGCTTCAGCAACGTGCTCAACTTCCACGGCCTCACCGCGCTGGTCGACAGCCTGTGGCCCTACGTGGCGCTGGCCTACCTGTCGGCGCTCGGCCTGTGGCGCGGCGAGCACCTCGGCGGCCCGCCCGCGCGCCGCGAGCGCCGCCTATAATCGCGGTCGTCCGCACGCGCCCCGCGAACACCGGCCATGCGCGCCGCCGCCCCACCTCCGAGAGACTGCATGAGCTACTTCAAACACCACGTCTTCTTCTGCTGCAACCAGCGCCCCGCGGGCGAATCCTGCTGCAACGACCACCAGGCCAGCGCGCTGCAGACCTACGCCAAGGAACGCACCGCCGCGCTCGGCCTCAAGGGCAAGGGCAGCGTGCGCGTGAACAAGGCCGGCTGCCTCGGGCGCTGCGACGACGGCCCGGTGATCGTCGTCTATCCCGACAACGTCTGGTACACCTACGTCGACAAGGAAGACATCGACGAGATCATCGACTCGCACCTGATGCACGGCCGCATCGTCGAGCGCCTGCGCCTGCCGGAGGACGCCGCGTGAGCCGCCCGCTGCCCACCGAATCCGCCCTGCTGCGCGGCCACGCCGGCAACATCGAGGTGCTGATCGACGCCCCGGAAACGGTCAGGGGCATCGCCCTGGTCTGCCACCCGCACCCGCTGTTCGGCGGCGCCAACACCAACAAGGTCGCACACACCCTGGCGCGCGCGTACCGCGACCTCTGCTTCGCGGTGATCCGCCCCAACTTCCGCGGCGTCGGCAAGAGCCAGGGCGAGCACGACCACGGCGAGGGCGAGACCGAGGACATGCTGTCGGTGATCAGCTGGGCGGAATCGCGCTGGGGCGCGCTGCCGCTGGCGCTGGGCGGCTTCTCCTTCGGCGGCTATGTGCAGGTGCGCGTCGCCAACCGCCTCGCCGACGGCATCGCGCCGCCGCGCCAGCTCGTGCTGGTCGGCATGGCCGCCGGCGAGACCACCGGCAGCGGCCGCAGCTACGACACCCCGGCGCTGCCGAAGAACGTCCCCGCGCTCGTCATCCACGGCGAGAACGACGACACCGTGGCGCTCGCCAACGTGCTCGACTGGGCGCGCCCGCAGGAGCTACCGATCATCGTCGTGCCCGGCGCCGACCACTTCTTCCACGGCAAGCTGCACCTGATCCGCGCGCTGATCGCGCGCAACGTCGATCCGGCCTGAGGCCCCCGCCCGTCCATCGGCACGCGCAGGACGCGTCCCCGATTTCCCTAATTACCGCGTCTTGCACCGCGGCGTATCGTCCCCTTCACCCCAAGGAGACACGCCGCCATGAAACTGCTCGCCTCGCTCACCAGCCCCTACGCCCGCAAGATCCGCGTCATCCTCGCCGAGAAGGGCCTGCCCTTCGAGCTCGTCGTCGACTCGCCCTGGGAGGCCAACACCCGCATCCCCGAGGTCAACCCGCTCGGCAAGGTGCCGGTGCTGATCACCGACGGCGGCGAGACCTTCTTCGACTCCCCGGTCATCGCCGGCTACCTGGAAACCCTCGGCGCAGCGCCCGCGCTGCTGCCCGCCGACGCGCTCGACGCCGTGCGCGTGCGCCAGACCGAGGCCCTGGCCGACGGCGTCACCGATGCCGCGGTCGCCGCCCTGCTCGAATCGCGCCGCCCCGACGGCGAGCGCAGCGCGCGCGAGATCGCCCGCCAGAAGGAGAAGATCGACCGCGGCCTGGCCGAACTCGAGCGCCGCCTCGACGGCCGCCACAGCTTCAACGGCGGCCAGATCCGGCTCGGCGACGTCGCCGCCGCGGTCGCCCTCGCCTACCTCGACCTGCGCTTCCCCGACCTCGACTGGCGCAACCGCCACCCCGGCCTGGTGCCCTTCGCCGAGCGCATGTTCGAGCGCGAAAGCTTCAAGCGCACGCAACCGCCGGCGGGGTGAGCGGCGCCCCGACGATCGTCAGGCACTGCCACCGTCAGATGCCAGCGCCGCGCCCTGGGCAGTTGCAGGATCTGCCGCAAGCACAGCCCTTGAGATGCTATATTCGGCACTGAATTCAACATCTTTTAGAGGCGAACCATGCAGACGATCATGGCCGACCTAACGGTCAGCGTCACCGAACTCAAGCGCAACTTCGCCAGCGTCCTCGCCCAGGCCGACGATCGGCCCGTCGCCGTGCTCAACCACAACCGACCCGAAGCCTACCTAATCTCGGCCGCCCACTACGAACGCCTGCTCGCCTACCTGGAAGACCTCGAGGACGCCGCCCGCGTACGCGAGCGCAGCGCAGGCCCGTTCGTCGAGGTGAGCCTTGACGACCTATAAGCTGCGCTTCCACACCCTGGCGCTCGCCGAATGGAAGAAGCTCGACGGCAGCGTGCAAGTGCAGTTCAAGAAAAAGCTGGAAGAGCGCTTGGTCACGCCCCGCGTGCCCTCTGCAGCGCTGTCCGGCATGCCGGATTGCTACAAGATCAAGCTCCGCTCCGCGGGGTATCGGCTCGTGTACCGCGTCGATGATGACGACGTCGTCTACGTCACCGTGATCTCGATCGGCCTGCGCGACAAGCCGCAAGCCTACGCTCGCGCGCACAAGCGCCTGAACGACGAGGCGGCGGACGGCTGACGGGCGGCACGGAACGGGGTCGGTCCGGTATGCCCCGCGAAGCCACCTGCCAGGACGAGCAGATTAGCCTCAGCTTGGGCGGCCGGCTCAGATAGCCACGAAGGAACGGTGATGCGCACGCTCACCCGCGCCGCGTTCTGGAGTCGGCACGGGCATGGCGGCCGCATCGGCCGCAGGGCTCGAAGCGGGCCCGGCGCGATCCGCGCTGACGCTGTGGATCACCTGAACGGACTCGTCCGCCAACGAGGCGAGGCCGGCGCACGCTCGGCTCCGAGCCGCTCCGCAATCGCACCGACATACAGCGCCCCCGATCTGGCGCAGGCGCACGCACACGACACCGACCTGCCGGGAACGACGGTGACCAGCCCCGCTCTGGCTGCGATTGTCAGAAGTTGACAGGCCGATTCGCGGCCTTTGTCAGTTCTTGCCCCGTATCCATGTCAACCCGGCGGAACTAGGTCACGAAAAACCGCCGTCATAGGGGTGGCACAGGCCTTGCTGAAGGAGAAACAAGCGGGTCTTCCGCGGTTTCCCCCTCAAGGAGAAGTGAAATGAAAAAGATGCAGCAAGGTTTCACGCTGATCGAACTGATGATCGTTGTGGCGATCATCGGCATTCTGGCGGCGGTAGCGCTGCCGGCGTATCAGGATTACACGGTGCGGGCGAAGATGTCTGAGGTGGTATTGGCTGCCTCGCAATGTCGTACATCCGTAACCGAAGCCGTCCAGTCGTCTCCGAATGCCGATATGGATGGGTCTCCCCGAGTTCGACAGTTATGCTCGCAAGTCCTTGTTTTTGCTAGAGCGCATTTTCAAAAATGCCACTACAACAGCGCCAACTGCTCCGGCGCCGCTGGTTTTCCGATCCCCAATGCATGAAGCACCTCGCTCTGTTCCGTGCTGATCGTCGACACCCCTGCCACCGGCTCGCCGCCGTTCAGGCGCACGCGGTGATGCTGGATGCGCTGCAGTTGTTCGAGCGCCCGCTCGGGCGTGTACCCCGCGTCAGCGGCCTTGAGGCGGCTGCGCATCACCCGGTGCAGGATCAGCGCCATGAAGCAGATCGACGCGTGCGCGCGAATCCGCTCGGGCAGGCGGTGATACACCGGGCCGATCTCGATCTCGGACTTGAGCACCTTGAAACCGCGCTCGATGTCGGCGAGGGATTTGTAGCGCTGAATCACGTTCTGCGCGGACAGGCCCTCGGCGTTGGTGACCAGCAGCAGCTTGCCGTCCATCATTTCGGCAAGGCGCCGCGCCTTCTCGTCGATGTGGTAGCTGAAGAGCTCCTCGGCCAGATCCACCTTGATGATGCGCGACAGGTGCGCTTCGCTGACCGCATGGTAGAAGCGCGCCTTGGCGCCACTGTCCGAGAGCTTGCGGCCCCGGTGCTTCACGCCCTCGTCCTGCTCGGTGAGCTTGCCCGTCCATTGCTCGGCCTGGCGGGTCAGCGCGTCGATACGCTCATTGCGTTGCTGGGTCTTGGTGGCGGCCGTCACCGGATCGTGCGCGACCACCAACCGCAGATCGTTCCAGGCGTGCTCCGAGATCACTTCCTGCGTGGCGGTGGCGCACTGCTGTTCATGGAAGGGTTCGAGCAGATCGATGAACTCGTTGTAGCGCCGACCGGGCACGGCGACGATGAATTCGAGCGGCTTGCCGCTGGCCAGGCGCACGGCCTTCAGCGCTTCGAGGTTATCCAGGCTGAGCAGCCCCCGGTCAGCCACCAGCACCAGGCGCTGTACCGACGGGAAGCGCTCGAGCACCTTGGTGAGCGTCGGCAGCAAGGTTCGGGTTTCGGCCGTGTTGCCGTCGAACACTTCGTGGTAGATCGGCAGCCCCTCGGCGGTCTGCACCACGCCGAGCATGAACTGGCGAGCAATCAGTCCTTCCTTGGCCATGCCGTACTGGCGCACCTCGCCGGCCTGCTGGCTGAGCCCCTCGCTACGGATCGTGGTGAGGTCGTAGAACACGACAGACAGATCCTGGTCGATCAGCGGGCGCAGCAGCCCGGCGACCACGGCATCGACCTCGTCCTGGTGATCCATCAGCGCATCGAGGCTGCGCAGCAACTGCTGGTGGGTGACGGCCTTCGGCCCGAAATCGGGCAGCGCCACGGTCTGTACCCAACGCAGCACGCCGAGCTTGGATTCGGAGTCGCACAGGCGGTTGAGCACCATCAGGCGGATCAGTGCCTCCACGTCGGTGGTGCGGCGCGTACGGCGAAATACCCGCCGCAGCCCCGAGAAGCCCAGCGACTTCCACAGCTCGGTCAGCGCCCACACGTTACCGAGCGAGCGCGCGGACTCGAACGACACCGTCGGCGCCGACGGCTTGGCGCCCATCGGCTCGCGGCCGGTGATCTTCAGCAGACCGTTGATCACCGCATCGAGCGATCCATCGACCTGCTCGGCACGGCCGAGCGTGGCGACGGTGCGCTTCTTGACCCGCCCCGCCTCGTCGCGATAGGACTCGACGAGTTGGACGTAGCGGCGGCCGCCGGAGGTGGTGAGCTTGACGTGCATGATGCCGCCACTTTAACCACCTACGAGGCCCCGTCAAGCTTGAGGGCGTCTGTTACAAACGTGCCACCACAGCACTTTTGCGGTCGCGGCCTTCAAACCCGCGCCGGCGCTGGGGGCAATTTCGGAAAAGGGGCGAAAATCGGGGGGAAGTGTCGAACCCCGGGGTCTCTGGCTGGCTCTTGCTCGGGCGCCGACACCAAGTATGTTGATGACATTTCTGTCGCAGACACGGGGATTATCTCGGTAACAACGAAGGGCTTCAACGACGCCACTATTGACGCGAAGAAAATTGAACTCAAGCCGTATATCGCTGGCACTGCTCTGAACGAAGCAAGCGATGGCGGGAAGACAATCACTGAGTGGCAGTGCGGTCCAGCGGCTACCGATGGAGTTCCTCCCAAGTATCTGCCGGGTTCATGCCGTCAGTGACGCAAAATGGGAATCGGATGGGAAATACCTGAATCCGTGTTCGCTTAGCCGGAAATCCAGCCTAACGCATTGATGTAATTGTATAATTACGCATCCGAGCCTTTCACCCAACCGACCATGCCGCGC
>JARRBR010000117.1 GCA_029982755.1 Rhodocyclaceae bacterium | reverse complement strand
CGACGAGCCGACCAACAACCTCGACATCAACACCATCCGCTGGCTCGAGGACGTGCTCAACAACCGCGACTGCACGATGGTCATCATCTCGCACGACCGCCACTTCCTGAACCAGGTCTGTACCCACATGGCCGACCTGGACTACGGCACGATCACGATCTACCCGGGCAACTACGACGACTACATGGAAGCGTCGACCATGGCGCGCGAGCGCCAGTCGGCCGCCAACGCCCGCGCCAAGGACAAGATCCAGGAACTGCAGGCCTTCGTGCGCCGCTTCTCGGCCAACAAGTCCAAGGCCAAGCAGGCCACCAGCCGCCTCAAGCTGATCGACAAGTTGAAGCCCGAAGACGTCAAGCCGTCCAGCCGCCAGTACCCGTGGATCCGCTTCGACTACGACGAGAAGGACAAGCTGCACCGCCTGGCATGCGAGGTGGACAACATCTCCTTCGCCTACGAGGGCATGGACAGGCCGCTGATCAACCGCTTCTCGATCGCCATCGAAGCCGGCGAGAAGGTCGCGATCATCGGCGAGAACGGCGTCGGCAAGACCACGCTGCTCAAGCTGCTGGTGGGCGAACTGCAGCCGCAGAAGGGCGCCATCAAGTGGGCGGAGAAGGCCAAGCCGGGCTACTACGCGCAGGACCACTCGGCCGACTTCGCCGAGGACGTCAGCCTCACCGACTGGATCGCCCCCTACTCGCGCATCACCGCCGCCGCCACCGGCGAGGACAACGAGACCCTGCTGCGCGGCACGCTCGGCCGCCTGCTGTTCTCGGGCGACGAGGTCAAGAAGTCGGTCAAGGTGATCTCCGGCGGGGAACAGGGCCGCATGCTGTTCGGCAAGCTGATGCTGTCGCGCCCCAACGTGCTGCTGATGGACGAGCCGACCAACCACCTCGACATGGAATCGATCGAGTCGCTGAACAACGGCCTCGACAAGTTCAACGGCACGCTGATCTTCATCTCGCACGACCGCGAGTTCGTGTCCTCGCTGGCCACGCGCATCATCGAGATCAAGCTCGACCACCAGATCATCGACTACCGCGGCACCTACGAGGAATACCTCCAGTCGCAAGGCCTGGACTGATCAGCACCACAGCTGGCGCAGCGGCGTCTCCGGCGCAAACCGGTGCGCCAGCTGCGCCTGCAGCAGCTCGGCGGTGGCGAGCGCATCGGTCAGCGCATGATGGGCGCGATAGCGCGGCAGGCCGTAGCGCTCGCGGCTGTCGGCAAGACGGATCGACACCGGCGCCGGCTTGCGGCCGAACAGGCGCGAGAAGAAGCCGGGCGGCGGCCGGCGGTGCAGGCGCGCCTCCAGTTCCATGGTGTCGATGACGGGGAACTCGAGGCCCTCGCCGATGCGCGCCTTCAGCGCCAGGTCGAGGAAGGCGCGCTCGATCTCGCGGCAATGCACCACCACCACCTGCCCGGCCAGCGCCGGCAGCAGCTCGTCGATGATGGCGCCGAAGTCCGGCGCGGCCTCGACCTGCGCATGGGTGATGGCGTGGATCGTCACCGATTCGGGATTCAGCTCGGCTCGCGGCCGCACCACCCAGTAGCGCGAGGCGCTGGAACGGATGCAGCGCGCGCGCATCGGCACCAGGCCGATGCTGACGATCTCGTCGCGCGCGGGATCGAGCCCGGTGGTCTCGACATCGAGCGCGACCATCGGCACGTCCTTCAGCGCGGTGTCGCCGGCGACCGCGCCGGCGGCGTAGAAGGCGCGCAGGCGCGGGTCGCGCGCTGCCGCGGCAAGCTCCGCGAGGCGCGCCGGCCAGTCCGGCACGGCTTCCGCGGCGCGCGACCGGCCCCGCGAGCCCGGCGGCGCGCCCTTCAGGTCCCCAAGGTGCAGCATTGCGCGCGCCTCAGTTCGCCCGCCCGGGCTGGTAGCGGTACTTGAGGAATTTCTGCGCGTTGCCGAGGATCAGGAAGGCGTCGCGCAGGCTCTTGCGCTCGAATTCCGACAGTTTCTCGGGATCGATGCCGTTGTCCGGCTCCTCGCCGACGGCGAGCGACTCGGCCTGGTGGCGGGCGCGCACCATGGAGATGAATTCGAGCGCGTCGTACAGGTCCTGTCCGCGACCCAGCGGCAGGATGGCGGCGTCGATGATGTCCTTCAGCCGCTCGAAGGAGTTGATCGACATCGATCCGATCGCCAGCGCGTGCACCCGCACCAGGTCCGCCAGCGGTGCGGTGCCGCGGCGCTTGATGTTGATCGCGCGCGTGTGGCGGCCGTCGGACTCGACCACGAAGTCCTTGAAGAACCCCAGCGGCGGCGTGCGCAGCAGGGCGTTGCGCGCCATGCAGGCGAGGAAGCGCGCGTTGCCCTTCGCCTTGCGCGCGATCAGCTCGCGCAGGCGGTCGGCCCATTCGGTGCGCCCCCACACGCCATCGAGATCGAAGAAGATGCCGGCATTGAGGAGCGACTCGGGCGTCGGGCGCTCGATCCAGTCGCTGAAGGTGCGCTCCCACACCTGGAGCGGCTGGCGCCAGCGCGCGTTGGTCGCCATCACGCCGCCGGTGCAGTAGCTGTAGCCGCAGCGCGCCAGGCCGTCGCTGACGAAGGCGGCGAGCGCCTTGAAGTAGGCGTCGTGGCGCGCGGGGTCGAAGCGGTTGTCGAGCACCAGCGCATTGTCCTGGTCGGTGACGATCAGCTGCTCCTGGCGCGCCATCGAGCCCAGCGCGAGGAAGCAGTAGGGCACCGGCGGCGGGCCAAGCTCGGTCTCGGCGAGCTCGAGCAGCCGCTGCTTGAAGCTGCGCCCGATCGCCGCCATCGCGCTGCCCACCATGTGCGAGCTCGCGTCCTCGCCGACCATGCGCGCGAAGCAGGCGCGCACCTCGGGCACCTGCGCGGCGAGCTCGTCCACCGACTGCTGGCGGAAGATGCTGCCGACCACGAACAGGCTGTTGCGCGACTCGTAGCGGATGATGTCCGACAGCGCGATGACGCCGAGCGGACGCTGGTTCTTCAGCACCGGCAGGTGATGCACGTTGTGGCGCAACATCGCCAGCATGGCCTCAAACACCAGCTGATTGTGGTTCACCGCCACCACGCCGCGCGACATGATCTCGGCCGCCGGGGTGTCGTAGGACAGGCCGGGCGCCACCAGCCGGGTGCGCAGGTCGCGGTCGGTGACGATGCCTGCGAGCTGCGGCAGGCCGGGCACCTCGGGGTTGTCGTCGAGGATCAGCAGCGAGGACACGCCCTCCGCGCTCATGCGCTGCGCCACCTCGCGCGCGCTGGCGGTGCTGGGCAGGGTCACCGCCGCGCGCCCGACCAGGGTGTCCACGGTGGCCGACAGCAGGTCGTTGGACTCCTCGCGGCGCGACATGACCTGGCGCAGCCGGGTGCGGTCCTCGACCTCGACGTAGTCGGCGAAACTCTCGTACTGCTCGAAGAGCGCGCCGAAGACCTCGCCCGGGACCAGGTAGAGCAGCGAATCCTCGAGCGCGGTCGCCGGAAAGCGCACGCGGCCGTAGCGCAGCAGGCCGAACTCGCCGAAGTAGCCGCCCGCGGTGAGGCGGTTGTAGAGCGTGCCGTTGCGCCGGTAGACCTCGACCGCGCCGCTGCGCACCAGGTGCCAGAAGGCCGCGGGCTCGCCGAAGTCGACGATCCGCTCGCCGGCCTTGTAGTAGCGCACGTCGATCGCTCCGGCCAGCCGCTGCAGCGCCTCCTCGGGCAGGTCGGCGAAGGGCGGGCGGGCGCGGAGGAAATCGAGGATCTCGAGCTGTTCGACCTGCATGGGTTCCGGTCCGTTGTCGGCGCGCACGTCTGGGGGCGCACCCCAGGCGCATGATGCCCGAGGCGGCAGCGCGCGGGGATCAGCGCGCGCGCGGCTCCGAGGCCAGACCCTTGATCACCGCCACCGTCGACATCAGCAGCACGATGGTGAAGGGCAGGCCGGTCGACACCGCCATCGCCTGCAGCGCCACCAGTCCGCCGCCGAGGATCAGCGCGATCGCCACCAGGCCCTCGAAGGTGCACCAGAACACGCGCTGCGGCAGCGGCGCATCGACCTTGCCGCCGGCGGCGATGACGTCGATCACCAGCGAACCGGAGTCCGACGAGGTGACGAAGAACACCACCACCAGGATGATGGCGAGGAAGGAGGTGATCGACGCCAGCGGCAGCGCCTCCAGCATCGCGAACAGCTGCAGCGGCAGCTCGGCCTCGGTCGCGGCCTGGTAGCCGTCGCGCACCACCTGCAGGATCGCCGTCTCGCCGAACACCGTCATCCACAGCACGCAGGCCAGCGAGGGCACGATCAGCACCGCGAAGATGAACTCGCGCACCGTGCGCCCGCGCGACACGCGGGCGATGAACATGCCGACGAAGGGCGACCACGAGATCCACCACGCCCAGTAGAACGCGGTCCAGCCCTGGGAGTAGTTGATGTCCTCGCGCCCGACCGGGGTCGACAGTGCGGGCAGGTATTGCAGGTAGGCGCCGAGGTTGGCGAAGAAGCCGGTGAGGATGTCCAGCGTCGGGCCGACCGCGATCACGAACAGCATCAGCAGCAGCGCCAGCACCATGTTGATCTCGGACAGGCGCTTGACGCCGGCGTCCAGGCCGGCGACCACCGACACCAGCGCGATCGCGGTGATGCCGATCACCAGCACGATCTGGGTGGTGTTGCCCAGCGGCACGCCGAACAGGTGGTTGAGGCCGGAGCTGGCCTGCGCCGCGCCGTAGCCGAGCGAGGTCGCGAGGCCGAACAGCGTCGCCAGCACCGCGAGGATGTCGATGACGTGGCCGGGCCAGCCCCACACGCGCTCGCCCAGCAGCGGATAGAACACCGAGCGCACGGTCAGCGGCAGGCCCTTGTTGAACGAGAACAGCGCCAGGCCGAGCGCGATAGTCGCGTACATCGCCCACGGATGCAGCGCCCAGTGGTAGATCGTCGCCGCCATGCCGAGCCGGGTTGCGGCCGCGGCGTCGCCGGCGGCCGCGCCGAGCGGCGCCCAGTCGGTACGCACGCCGTTTTCCGCCGCGGTGCCGCCGAAGGCGCTGCCGAAGTGCGACAGCGGCTCGGACACGCCGAAGAACATCAGGCCGATGCCCATGCCGGCGGCGAACAGCATCGAGAACCAGCCCAGGTAGCTGTAGTCCGGCGTGGCCTCGGTGCCGCCCAGGCGCACCCTGCCCAGCGGCGACAGCGCCAGGCCCAGGCAGACCACCACGAAGACGTTGCCGGCGAGGATGAAGAACCAGTCGAGGCTGGAGGTGAGCCAGTTGCGCAGGCCGCTGAACAGCGGCTCGACCTGGTTCTGGAAGGCCAGCGTCAGCACCACGAAGGCCACCACCAGCAGGCCTGAGACGGCGAACACGCGGTTGTGGATGTCGAGGCCGAAGGGGCCGACGTTGATGATGATGTTGTCCTGGCCGACCTTGTAGTCGGTATCGATGGGGTTGACGGCCCCATCCGGGGCCATGGGGTCCCTGGTTTCTGTCATGTCCGATCCTTGTCGTTATTGCCATCGCTGCGCACGAAGGGCGCGGCGGAATCAGCTGGAGGGAGCGCATTTTATCAATTTTTGACAATTTGTTTTGCTCCAATGCTTTATCTCGACGGTCCCGCGTGCGCGCGTGCGCAGGCCCGCTCGGCCGGACGGCACGCCCTGCGGGCTCTGGGCTAGAATCGGGGCCTGCGGAGAAACACATGATCGGCATCTTCCTCATCACCCACGGCAGCCTCGGCGAATCGCTGATCCAGTGCACCTGCCACGTGCTCAACAAGCGTCCGCCCCAGATCGCCCAGCTCGGCGTGTCGGCGCAGGACGATCCGCTCGACATCCTGCCGCTCGCGCGCAGCATGCTCGGCTGGGTCGATGGCGGCGCGGGCGTGCTGGTGCTCACCGACATCTACGGCGCCACGCCGAGCAACATCGCCGCCAAGCTGATCGAGCCTGGCAGGGTCGAACTGGTGGCCGGGGTGAACCTGCCGATGCTGCTGCGGGTGCTGACCTACCGCGACCGCGACATGCAGACCCTGGTCAAGCGCGCGGTCTCCGGCGCCTGCGACGGCGTGCTGCACGTCGAAGCCAACGACTGACCGTCACCAACACGCACACCGACAAGAACACGGAGACCGCCGCACCATGCCGCGAGGAGACGCCGCCATCATCAACAAGCTCGGCCTGCATGCGCGCGCCTCGGCCAAGCTCACCCAGCTCGCCAGCGGCTTCCCGTGCGAGGTCTGGCTCGAGCGCAACGGCCGCCGCGTCAATGCCAAGAGCATCATGGGCGTGATGATGCTGGCCGCGGCCAAGGGCAGCACGATCACCATCGACACCGAGGGCGAGCAGGCCGACGAGGCCTTGCAGGCGATCCAGGCCCTGGTCGCCGACCGCTTCGGCGAGGGGGAGTAAGATGCCCTTCACCCTCCATGGCCTGCCGGTCTCCCAGGGCATCGCAATCGGGCACGTGCACCTCGTCTCGCACGCCCTGCTCGAGGTCAACCACTACCACGTCGCCCCGCGCTACCTGGAGGAGGAGACCGCCCGCCTGGACGAGGCGGTGGCCACCGTGCAGGGCGAACTGGTCGGCCTGAAGGCGATCACCACCGCCGGCCAGGCGCACAGCGAGGTCGGCGCCTTCGTCGACCTGCAGCTGATGATGCTCGCCGACCCGATGCTGATCGAGGCCGCGCGCAAGCTGATCACCGAACGCCGCTGCAACGCCGAATGGGCGCTGGTGCAGCAGATGGAGCACGTGGTCGAGCAGTTCCGCGAAATCGAGGACCCCTACCTGCGCGAGCGCCAGGCCGACGTCGTGCAGGTGGTCGAGCGCCTGGTCAAGGTGCTGCTCGGCCATCCCGGCCGCCTGC
Organism: Rhodocyclaceae bacterium; assembly: GCA_029982755.1. GTDB lineage: Bacteria > Pseudomonadota > Gammaproteobacteria > Burkholderiales > Rhodocyclaceae > Thauera. Next base: position 3,375 of record JARRBR010000117.1, on the reverse strand, counting down.
CGCCCAAGCGCCGCGACGGCCTGGGCACCATCGTCGTCGCCCACGACCTGTCGCCGGCCGACACCATCGGCTTCCGCGACCACAACATCTCCGGCTTCGTCACCGACGTCGGCGGGCCCACCAGCCACACCGCGATCGTCGCCCGCAGCCTCAAGATCCCGGCGGTGGTCGGCCTGCACCACGTGCGCGACCTGCTCGAGGACGACGAGCTCGTCATCGTCGACGGCACCCGCGGCGTGATCATCGTCGCCCCGGGCGAGGAGATCGTCGAGGAGTACCGGCTGCGCCGCAGCGAGCTGGAAATCGAGCGCTCCAAGCTCAACCGCCTGCGCGACACCCGCGCCGCCACCCTCGACGGCGAGACCATCAACCTGCTCGCCAACATCGAAGGCCCCAAGGACCTGCCCGCAGTCAAGGCCGCCAACGCCGACGGCATCGGCCTGTACCGTACCGAGTTCCTGTTCATCGGCCGCGACACCCTGCCCGACGAGGACGAGCAGTACGAGGCCTACCGCGCGGTGGTCAAGGCGATGCCGACCAGGCCGGTCACCATCCGCACCTTCGACGTCGGCAACGACAAGGCGCTCAACGGCGCCCACACCCGCATGGAGCCCAACCCGGCGCTCGGGCTGCGCGCGGTGCGCTACTCGCTGTCCGAGCCGAAGATGTTCCTGACCCAGCTGCGCGCGCTGCTGCGCGCCTCGGCCCACGGCAAGCTGCAGATCATGATCCCGATGCTGGCGCACGCGCAGGAGATCGACCAGTGCCTGGCCCTGGTGGAAAAGGCCAAGGCCGAGTTGCGCGCCGAGAAGGCGAAGTTCGACGAAGGCATCCAGGTCGGCGGCATGATCGAGATCCCCGCCGCCGCGCTGTCCCTGGGCATGTTCATCCGGCGGCTGGCCTTCCTGTCGATCGGCACCAACGACCTGATCCAGTACACGCTGGCCATCGACCGCTCCGACGAGGCGGTGGTGCATCTGTACGACCCGCTGCACCCGGCGGTGCTCAAGCTCATCGCCGGCACCATCGCCACCGGCGCGCGCTACGGGCTGCCGGTGTCGGTGTGCGGCGAGATGGCAGGCGACCCGCTGTACACCGAGCTGCTGCTCGGCATGGGCCTGCGCAACTTCTCGATGCACCCGGGCAACATCCTCGAGATCAAGCAGCAGGTGCTGCGCGCCGACCTCGGCGAGCTCGCGCCCAAGGTGCAGCGCATCCTGAAGATGGACGAGCCGGCGCGCATCCGCGAGGCGGTGGAGCGGCTGGTCGTCTGAGGGCGCGCCCACCGCCGGAGCAAGCGCGGACGGCGCAACCTCGATGGGCGCGACCACCTGCGGCAGCGGGCGTGTCTCCGGGACTGGCCCCGCGTCGCTGACGCGCCCTGCGCCCTGAGCAATTCGTACAGCCGTCGCGGCCCGGCAGCGCATTCCGGGGGCGGTCAACATCGTCACCAAGGAGAGCCTCGAGCTGGCACAGCTCCTGTCGACCGAGGCCGCACTCAAGTCCGTACCGGGCGTGGTGATCAAGCCGGAAGAAGAGTCCGCAGTGGTCGAAAACGTCGGCATGCGCGGCCTCAGCGCCGCCGACTACAAGACGCTGATCCTCGAAGCCGGCGGCCAGTCGCCCTCCGGCGACGCGATCGGCGGCTTGGTGTTCACCGCGGCGCGCAGCGACGGCTTCCAGGACAAGGGCTTCGAGATGCAGGACCTGATGCTCAAGGGCGGCATGGCGATCGGCGACAAGCAGTGGATCGGCGCCAAGTTCACCCACTACGAGAGCGACGCCAACATCTCGTATCGCGGCGTGTTCCTCGACGCCTACAAGGCCGGTGCCAGCTTCAATCCCGCACCGGACGACTGGTTCCTCACCGAGCGCAACTCCTTCGACATCAACCACGAGTGGGCCATCAACGCCGACACCACCCTGAACACGCTGCTCTACTGGAGCGAGATGAACCGGGACTACTGGCGCTTCGGCACGGTCAGCGGCGCGCCGACCAGGCTCGTGAACGGCCTCACCCAGTGGAACTACGGCAACAGCGACTTCCAGCGCACCAACGGCGGCAAGACGCTGCACCAGGGCCTGGAGGCAGCCATCGGATACGACTTCGGCAACGGCTTCAGCGTCGATGCAAACGCAACCTGGATCCCGGACGCCGAGTTCGTCGGCAACCGCTACAAGGCCGACGGATCGCTCGACATCCCCGACGGCAACCGCGTGACCTACGCGCCGGAATGGGTCGCCAACCTCATCCTCGCCGACCGGTCGGGACCGCTGACGACGGCCTTGAGCGTCAACCATGTCGACGAGCAATTCACCGACCCCGCCAACACCGTCGCGATCAAGGAGAACACCTCGGGCTTCTTCACCGGTCAGGTCGACGCCTACACCACCGTCGACCTGACCGCGCGCTACGCGATCAACAAGCAGCTCGGCGTCTTCGGCGCGGTCAAGAACCTCACCGATGAGCACTACATCGCGAGCCTGAGGCAAGGCATCTACGTCGGACCGGAGCGTTCGGTCGAAGTAGGGGCCAGGTACAGCTTCTGACACCAGGCCGCCGGCACCCGCCCCAGTGCTCCGCTGCCCAGGCGGGTGTCGCGCATCAGGCCCGAGGCAGACGAATGAAGGACCCGACCCCACTCGCCCCGATCTCCCCCGCAGGATACGATCTGCGACACGGCTCGCTTGAAAGCTGCGGTCGTACCGAGCGGGACACGACGAGATCGACGAACGAGGTTCTACATGAAGTACGTGGCAGCAGGGTTGACCGGTCTTTGTCTCTGCCTTTTCAGTGCCGCGGCCATGGCCGCAACACCTCAAGAGGGCAATCGCGCGTCGATGCTCTCCATCATTCTGGTCGCCGGCGTGATGATCGTGGTCGTGAAGCTCGTCATCGCCTATGCAAAAAGAAAGATGGAGGAAGAGCTCGAGGCCAGTCAGGAAAAGCAGCAGGGCCGCTCCAGCATCGAGTGACGGGCCGACTGCCGGCGGCGCCACTGTCCGGAGATCTGCGCGAGGCGGCGCGACGCCCTCCGGACGGTGGCGTGCGACTGCTGCAGGGGCAGCCTCGGTGGCGCTCCGATTGACCGCTTCGTGGGAAGCCCTGCCGGGACGAGGGCCTGATGGTTCGCTCGGGTGTGCGCGCCGGTCCATCCGCGGGGGATTACAGGCGTGCGATCGAGGCCGATCACATCGAAAGTTGAAGCAGCCCCGCTTCTGCGGCTACAATCCGCGGGCTTTCCGGCAGTCGCAGCGCGCGGCCGGGCTGACTATGCGGGTGTCGTATAATGGCTATTACCTCAGCTTCCCAAGCTGATGACGAGGGTTCGATTCCCTTCACCCGCTCCAATTAGGCTTCCATGGAGATCCACT
>JARRBR010000116.1 GCA_029982755.1 Rhodocyclaceae bacterium | reverse complement strand
TCCGCGGCGAGCGGGGCGAGCGCGAAGCCGCCGTCCAGGCCCAGGGCGTGGAGCCCGGGCTTGCCGCCCTCCAGCTTGCGGTCCTCGAACCAGCGCCCGAGCTTGCTCGCCGCCTTCTCCTCGACGCGGATGCCGAAGAACTCGAGCACGCGGATGCCGAGCCCGAGGGCGCCGCGTTCCCCGCGGCCGGCCTCGCCGGCGGTGGGCGCGCCGGTGGCGCCCGGCATGCCGCCCAGGGTATCGAACTCCCAGGCGTCGCCGCCGTCGCGCGCCAGGCTGCGCCGGCCATGCTCGCGCACCAGCGCGTCGGCGCGGGTCCACAGCTCGAAGCCGTTGTCCAGTTCGATGCGCACCACCTCGTCGGCGGCGACCTCCAGCTCGCCGGTGACGCCGTCGCGTGCCCGCCCCGGGCTCAGCAGGCGACGACTGAGGACGGTGGCCGGGGCGCCGGCGCCGCGCGCCTGGCGAACGGCGTGCTCCGGGGTCGAGGGGGTGCCGCGGATGCGGAAGCTGCGGGTCGTCATGGGACCTCCGGGAGCTCGTCGGGTCGGCGCCGCGCGGCCGTGGGGCGGCATGCGCAACGAGTCGCCGCGGGCAGGTCCTGCGGGCGCCCGCGCCACTGCTTAAGCCTAGTTCAGGGGCTTGCGCCCTGCCACAGTCGCCGGCAGTCGATGTGGATGACGTGACCGTGGTGGCGCCGTACCTCGCCCACCATGTGCGCGGTGCCGCCGGCACCATCGCCGCCCTGGCCGTCCCACAGGCACAGCAGCCACACCTGCTCGCCGCCGTGAGCGAGCGCGGTGTCGAGCAGCCAGCGGTTGCAGCGCTCGAAGGGGTTGGCGTCGGGCGGCCCGGGCGGCATCACCCGCGGCGGCGTGGCGAGCCGTTCTGCCACGGCGCGGTAGCGCGCCACCCAGTCCTCGCCGTCGGACACCGGACGCACCGAGCGCTCGATGAACTCGGCCTCGGCGAAGGGTTGCAGGAACTCCACCGGCATGGCGCGCGCGAGCGCCGCCTCGGCAAACAGCAGGTCGCCACCGGCGGCGCCCTGGGTGAGGCCGAGGTCGGCGGGACCGGCCTCCAGCTCCGCCAGCGCGGCGGCGATGCGGCGCGCGGCCTCCGGCACGCGGTCGGGCGGAAAGCGCGGCTGGGCGCGCCCAGGGGCATCGACCATGTGGCCGGCGAAGAGGATGACGCGGCGCAGCGGGCAGGCGGGGGCGGCGGGGGATGAAGGCATGGGGGACTCCCACGGGACGGACGGGGCGGATGCGACGAGCGGGACGGACCTGCGCTGCATGATAGGAGGCCGCCCGCCTTCCTGCGAGGTTCGGCGAGCCGGCACGTTTGCCGCCTGCGCCGAGGCTTGCGCGCGCGGTGGTCTGTGTCTAGCCTGACTGAGAGCCTACTCCCGGGCAGGTAAATGATTCCGATCGTGATGGTGAAGTATGACGACGGCCACGCATTCGACGGTGTCTACGGGCCCCGCTCTGCGTCCGGCGCAGCCCTTGCGCCACGCATCACCGGCTACCTGTTCGCCGCCGGTCGTGCGGCTGGAGAAGGCGACGCTGGTGATCCCGCCGTTCCGGCTCCGCCGCCTCGGGCAGTGTTATGTCCAGCAGCAGGCGCTGCGCATCGACCTGGCGAGCCTGGAGCCGGATCGGTACCGGATCGTGGTGGTGCAGAACTTCTGGGTCGAGGATACGAACCCTGACCTGGACGAGTGCCTCGCCGGCATCTTCCTCGCGCGCCGCCGGCGCGACGGCGACTGGGAGGCGGCGGAGAACTGGCCGGTCGAGTGCCGTTCGATCGCGTGCATCGGCCTGCTCGACCTCGCCGACCCCGCGCAGCCGCGGCTCGTGCCCGGGCCCTCATGCTGACCAACACGACGCGACGCTGCTTCGACGTCATCGAAGTCACCAACGAGATGCCCGTCCACCGCATGGGCGGAGTCGGCACGGTCATGGAAAGCCTGATGAGCGGGCTGAAGGCGGAAGGGGTCCGCCCGCTGTGGTTCGTCACCGACCACGCCTACCTGCCCGCGCAGCTCGAGGCCCTGCTGGCGCGCTTTCCCGACGTGGTGATCGGCGACGCGCATGCGCTCGACGCCTTCGAGGCGCCCCTGCTGCATGTGCACAGCTACCAGCAGAATCCGGCCCTGCACGCGCGGCTGCGCCGCCGCCATGCGGTGTTCACAGTGCACTCGCTGCTGGCCTACGAGGAGTCGTCCAACGGCGTCGAGCTGCACGGCGCGGTACGCGGCCAGGAGGAGATGATCGCGCTCGCCCGCTGCGTGGTGCTGCTGTCCGAAGCGGAGCGCGCCAAGTACCGCGCGCTCGGCTACGAGGCGCTCAACCCGCAGGTGCGCGTGATCCACAACGGCGTGGGCTGCGCGGCCGCGTACCGGGCCCCGCGCGGCAAGCGCGTGCTCGGGTTCTGCGGGCGCCTGGTGCCGCGCAAGCATCCGGAGTACGTGCAGTGGATGCTCACCGAGCCGGGTTTCGAGACCCGCGGAGTGCTGATCGCCGGGCGCGGCTTCAGCCCCTACGCGCGCGACCTGCTCGCACGCCATGCGCTCGCCGGGCGCGTGCGCTTCCTCGGCTGGTGCGCCGGTGCGCGGCTGGAGGCTTTCTTCGACGCCATCGACGTGCTCGCCGTGCCCACCATCTACGAGCCCTTCGGCCTGGTGGCGGCGGAAGCGGCGGCGCGCGGCATTCCGGTGGTGTGTCCGCGCACCGATGGCCTCGTCGAGGTACTGGGCGAGCATGCCTTTTACTGCGAGGACACGAGCTACGAGGCCTTTCGCGCGGCGATGCGGCGTTGGGATGCGGCACCCCCCGAGGTCCTGGCCGAAGTGAGCGCGGGTGCGCGCGCGCGTTACCTCGAGGCCTTCACCGACCTGGCGATGGCGCGCCGCTACTGCGCGCTGTTCGCCGAGCTCACGGCAGCTCCGGCGCTTCCGGGATGTCGTCCACCAGGCAGCGAAAGCCGAAGTCCCGCACCCCGTCCGCCGGGGTGAAGTAGCCGCGGTTGGAGACGCGCATCTCCACCGGAATCGATGCCCACGAGGCGCCGCGCACCACGCGTTTGTGCATCTTGTCCACATAGACCTCGGGGTCCTCGGTCGGCTCGCGCGCAGAGCGGCTCTGATACACCTCGGGGTCATACCAGTCGGCAATCCATTCCCAGACGTTGCCGACCATGTCCACCAGGTTGAAGCCATTGGGCGCAAAACTGCCCACCGGCGAGGTGGTGCCCTCCCAGTCGTGGTTGTCGCCATAGTTGGCATTGACCGGGCCCAGGATGTCGCCCCAGGGGTAGAGCCGGTCCGCAAGCCCGCCGCGGGCTGCGTACTCCCACTGCGCCTCGCTCGGCAGGCGGCCGCCGACCCATGCGCAATAGGCGCGTGCCTGCGCCCAGTTCAGGTTGCACACCGGATGGTCGAGCCTGGACCAGCCCGGGTTGTGCTTGGGGGCCGGCGGCATGGGCTGGCCGCAGGCCAGCGAGAAGCGCTTGTAGGCGGCGACGGTGACCGGCCCCCGCGAAAGCCAGAATCCGCGCGTGATGCGCACCGGATGGCGTGGCTTCTCGTCGTCGTAGCGCTCGTCGGTGAGAGTGTCGGGCGGAACCCGCCCCATGAAGAACTCCCCAGGCGGAATCCATACGTAGTCGAGCTGGTCCTGCGGGTGCACCCGCAGCGTCCCGGCCGCCAGGCTTGCCGCCTGGATCAGCCTGGCGCGATGGGCGCCCATCGCCTCGCGCAGGCGCCCGATCAGCGTCCCCACGTCCTGATGGAAGCTCAGGTGATGCAGCGGATGGGCCTGCAGCGACGACAGGCGCGCCAATTCGGACGGCAGGGCCTCCGGCGGCGGCAGCGACGCCTCGTCCACCAGCAGCGGGATCACCCGCACGCCCCGGACCAGCGCGGCGCCGATCTCCAGTCGTACCCAGTCGTCGGGCTGGTCGAGCCGCCGGCGCCCGAACTTGTCGGCAGCCGTCAGCCAGCGCGCGCCGATCACGACCAGACAGACCTCGCAGGCGCGCAGCGTGGTGTCGATGACACGGGTGAAGTCCTCGCCGGCGGCGATCTGCTCGACATCCATGAATACCCGCAGCTCGGGAAACTCGCGTTCGAGCCGGTCGTACAGCCGGCCGGCATGGCCGGCGCTGTCGTCGCGGCGATAGCTGATGAAGATTCCGGACATCGTGCTGGATGGCGTGGAGGGCGCTCTCAACTTAGACCATGGCGACCCGGTCTGCCTGCCGGCGCCAGGCGGCGGGGGTGACACCGAAGGCGCGCTTGAAGGCGCGGCAGAAGGCGGCCTCGGAGTCGTAGCCCACGTCGAAGGCGATCTGCGCGGTGGCCGCCGGGCTGTCGCGCAGGCGCAGCGCGGCGAGCTGCAGCCGCCAGTTCGCCAGGTAGTGCATCGGCGGCGTGCCGAGCAGCGCGCTGAAGCGCTCGGCGAAGGCCGAGCGCGACAGGCCGACCTCGCGCGCCAGCAGGTGGCCGTCGTTGCGCGGCAGCATCACGATCTCGCCCGCCGCCACCTCGACCGCGGTGTCGCCCACCTGCACGAACATGCGCCCCGCCACCACGTAGTGGTAGGCGATCAGGTGGGCCGGCATCTCGCCCTGCGGAAACTCCTCCGGCCCGACCTGGGATTCGACGCACCACGGCGCGGTGAACTCGGCGTCGAGGAAGACGCCGCCCGACAGGCGCACCGCGGCGAAGACGTCGGACAGTGCATCCACGCTCCCGCCCTCGAGCTGCGATCCGCGGCGCCGCGGTCAAGACTTCCGGCGTCGCGGACATATCGGCCATGCGGCCATGAACTTAACTTAGCACTGCGCGCACGCCCCGGCCGATCTTCGCTGGCCGCGGACGTAGAAGACGCACAAGGCATCACCACCCCCCACCCCGAGAAGGAGATTCAAGATGAGCTTCCACGACGACCACGGCCTCGCCTGCACCGGCGCCGACGCCGACAGCGCCGCCCACTACCGGCGCGCCCTGCACCAGTTCCGCTGCTACATCGAGGATCCGGTGGCGAGCGTCGATGCGGCACTCGCGCTGCGTCCCGATTTCGTCATGGCCCATGCGCTGAAGGCCTGGCTGCACCTGCTCGGCACCGAGCCGGCGGCCCTCCCGGTGGCGCGCGCCTGCCTCGCCGCCGCCGCCCGCCTGCCGGCGAACGCGCGCGAGCGCGGCCACCTGCAGGCGATCGCCGCGCTGGTGGACGGCCGCTTCCGCCAGGCCGCGCGCGTGCTGGAGGACGTCGCCACCGACCATCCGACGGATGCCCTCGCGCTGCAGGCCGGCCACCTGCTCGACTTCTACGTCGGCAACGCGCGCATGCTGCGCGACCGCATCGCCCGCGCGCTGCCGGCGTGGTCGCGCGGGATGCCGGGCTACCACGCCGTGCTCGGCATGCACGCCTTCGGCCTCGAGGAGTGCGGCGACTACGCCCGCGCCGAGGCGCAGGGGCGCGCCGGCGTCGAGCTCGAGCCGCGCGACGGCTGGGCCCAGCACGCGGTGGCGCACGTGATGGAGATGCAGGGGCGCGAGCGCGACGGCATCGCCTGGATGCGCGCCGACCCCGCGGCCTGGTCCACCGACAGCTTCTTCCGCGTGCACAACTGGTGGCATCTGGCGCTCTACCACCTCGAGCTGGGCGAGATCGACGAGGTGCTGGCGCTGTACGACGGACCGATCCGCGGCGAGCGCTCGACCGTGATCCTGGACATGATCGACGCTTCGGCGATGTTGTGGCGCCTGCACCTGCGCGGCATCGACGTCGGCACGCGGTGGGAGCGGCTCGCCGAGGATTGGGCGCCGTTCGCCGCCGCCGGCAACTACGCCTTCAACGACGTGCACGCGACGCTGGCCTTCGTCGGCGCGGGGCGTGAGGACCTGGTCGACACGGTGCTGGCGGCGCAGGACGTGGCGATGGCGGGCGAGGGCGACAACGCCGCCTTCACCCGCGAGGTCGGCCGGCCGCTGACCCTGGCGATGCGGGCTTTCGGCGCAGGCCGCCATGCGGAGACGGTGCGCCTGATCCGCGACGTGCGCGAGATCGCGCACCGCTTCGGCGGCAGCCATGCGCAGCGCAGCCTGCTCGACCTGACCTTGATCGAGGCCGCGCTGCGCGACGGCCAGCAGGCGCTCGCCCTCGCGCTGTGCAACGAGCGCGTCGACGCCCGGCCGCACAGTCCGCTGACCCGGCTCTTGCTGCAGCGTGCGGCGCCGCTGCGGGTAGCGGCCTGAGGCAGGCGCGTCAGGTCGGACTTCGGGGACGACCTGCGAGGTCGGGTTGCGCGCCCGATTCGTACCCTATCGTCGGCGGCATCGGCTGAATATAATTACAGCCATGCCGCCTTCCTCTTCTCCTGCTGCCGCACCCTCTGCGGCAGTCCCCGACCGTCTCGCTCCCGATCCGCTCGCCCGCCTCAATCCGGCGCAGCGCGCGGCGGTCGAGCACGGGATCACGGTGGGGGTGGCCACCCCGCCGCCGGCCCCGCCGCTGCTGGTCATCGCCGGCGCCGGCTCGGGCAAGACCAATACCCTCGCCCACCGCGTCGCCCACCTGATCGCCCACGGCGCCGATCCCGGCCGCATCCTGCTGCTCACCTTCTCTCGCCGCGCGGCGGACGAGATGGGGCGGCGGGTGCGGCGCATTCTGGGGCAGGCGGCCGTGAGCCGGCCCGGACTGGCGCAGGCCGAGCTGCACTGGTCCGGCACCTTCCACGCCATCGGCGCGCGCCTCTTGCGCGACTGGGCCGGACGCATCGGGCTGGACCCCGGGTTCACGATCCACGACCGAGAGGATTCCGCCGACCTGATGAACCTGGTGCGCCACGAGCTCGGCCTGTCCGCGACGAAGCAGCGCTTTCCGCAGAAGGGCACCTGCCTGGCGATCTATTCGGCGGCGGTCAATACCCAGGCGCCGCTCGCCGAGGTGCTGCAGGCGAGCTTTCCGTGGTGCGGGGAGTGGGCGGACGAACTGAAGCGCCTGTTCCGCGCCTACGTCGAGGCCAAGCAGGCGCAGCAGGTGCTCGACTACGACGACCTGCTGCTGTACTGGGCGCAGATGGTGGCCGAGCCGGCGCTCGGCGCCGAGATCGGCGGGCTGTTCGACCACGTGCTGGTCGACGAGTACCAGGACACCAATGCGCTGCAGGCCGCGATCCTGCTGGCGATGAAGCCCGACGGCCGCGGCCTCACCGTGGTCGGCGACGACGCGCAGTCGATCTACGCCTTCCGCGGCGCGACGGTGCGCAACATCCTCGACTTTCCCGCCGCCTTCGATCCGCCGGCGCAGGTGGTGACGCTGGAGCAGAACTACCGTTCGACGAAGCCGATCCTGGACGCCGCCAACGCGGTCATCGCGCTCGCCGCCGAGCGCTTCACCAAGAACCTGTGGTCCGAGCGCGAATCCGCCCAGCGCCCGCGCCTGGTGGCGGTCAAGGACGACGCCGACCAGGCCGCCTTCGTCGTCGACGGCGTGCTGGCGCGGCGCGAGGAAGGGCTCAGGCTCAAGCAGCAGGCGGTGCTGTTCCGCGCCTCGGCGCACAGCGCGCGGCTGGAGATCGAGCTCACGCGGCGCAACATCCCGTTCGTGAAGTTCGGCGGGCTCAAGTTCCTGGAAGCGGCCCACGTCAAGGACGTGCTCGCGCTGCTGCGCTGGGCCGAGAACCCGCGCGACCGCATCTCGGGCTTCCGCGCCATCCAGTTGCTGGCCGGCATCGGGCCCAAGACCGCCGGCCGCGTGCTCGACAACCTGTGCGCCGCGCCCGCGGGCTGCATGCTGCTGGATGAGCAACCGGTGCCCGAGGCGGCACGCGCCGGCTGGCGCGAGTTCGCCGCGCTGATCGATGCGCTGGCCGGACGCCCGCACTGGCCGGCGGATTTCGAGCTCGCCTGCCGCTGGTACGAGGCGCAGATGCCGCGCCTGTACGACGACTTCGCGGTGCGCGTGCTCGACGTCCAGCAGCTCGCCCGCATCGCGGCGTCCTCGCCCAGCCGCCAGCGCTTCCTGACCGAGCTCACCCTCGACCCGCCCAGCGCCACCAGCGGCGAGGCCGGCATGCCGCTGCTCGACGAGGATTACCTGATCCTGTCCACGATCCACTCCGCCAAGGGCCAGGAATGGAACGCGGTGAGCGTGCTCAACGTGGTCGACGGCTGCATCCCGTCGGACGTCGCCACCCGCAACAGCGCCGAGATCGAGGAGGAGCGCCGCCTGCTCTACGTGGCGATGACGCGGGCGAAGGATGCGCTCGACCTGATCGTGCCGCAGCGCTTCTACGTCACCCAGCAGACGGGCATGGGCGACCGCCATGTCTATGCCGGGCGCAGCCGCTTCATCCCCAACCGCCTGCTCGGGCACTTCGAGCAGGCGAGCTGGCCGCCCCCGCCGCCCGAGCTGCAGGGCTCGCCGGCTTCGCGCCAGGCAGCGATCGACCTGGCGGCGAAGATGCGCGACATGTGGCGCTGAGGCGGCGCGCGGTCCCATAATCGGCCGCACTGTCCTCCTTCCAAGCCTGCCCATGGGTCTGTCCGCCGCCGACCTCGACGAGAACGGCCTCAAGATCGGCATCTCGCCCGAGCATTTCCGCGCGGTGGCGATGCCGCTGCTGTTCGACCACCTCAACGCCCAGTGCGAAGGCACGGTGGCGGTCAACCGCCAGGCGCGCATCGTGTGGATGAGCGACAAGTACGCGAGCAAGATCGGCCTGGCCGACGGGCGCAGCGCGCTCGGGCGCGAGATCGAGGAAGTGCTGCCGGCCAGCCGCCTGCGCGAGGTGGTCGACAGCGGCCAGCCCAGCCTGCTCGACCTGATGCCCTTCGGCGACGAGCACTTCGTCGTCACCCGCATCCCGCTGCGCGACGACGACGGCCAGGTGGTGGGTGCGCTCGGCTTCGTGCTCTTCGACCGCGCGCGCCACCTGAAGCCGCTGATGGAGAAGTACGGCCGCCTGCAGGCGCGCCTGGCCGAGGCGGAGCGCGCGCTGCTGCAGGCCCGCCGCGCGCGCTACACGATCGCCAACTTCATCGGCACCAGCGCGGTCGCGACCGAGATCAAGCGCCAGGCCCGCCGCGCCGCCCAGCTCGACGCCACGGTGCTGCTGCGCGTGCTGCAGGAGCAGCAGGTCGAGCCGCTCGGCTCTAACCAGGTGCGCCCGCTCGACGTGCGCGTGATCGCCGCCACCCACGTCGACCTCGAGGCGCGGGTGGCCGAGGGTACTTTCCGCGCCGACCTGTTCTACCGCCTCAACGTGCTCAGCCTGCGCGTACCGGCCCTGCGCGAGCGCCGCGAGGACATCCGCGCGCTGGTCGAGGCCCTGCTCGACGACATCGCCGCACGCTCCGGCCAGCGTCCGCTGGAGCTTGCAGACGACGCGCTGGCGCTGCTCGCGGCCCAGCCCTGGCCGGGCAACGTGCGCCAGCTGCGCAACCTGCTCGAGCGCGCCCAGCTCAGCGCCGACAGCGGGCCGCTGGATGGCGCGGCACTGGCGGCCCTGCTCGGCGCCGCCGCGCCGGCGCTGTCCCTGGCGATCGGTACAGCCAGCGCAGGGGCCGGGGCGCCGGCCGCAGCCCTGGGTGCAAGCCGGCACGCAGAGCCGGACACATCGCCGGACGGATCGCCGGACGCAAGGCAGCACGCGAGTCGCGAGGCGACGCCGGACGCGCTCCCCGGCGCGGGCGTGGTGCCGCTCGCTGACACCCTCGCGCGCGCCGAACGCAGCGCGCTGCTGGCCGCGCTGCAGGCCTGCGGCGGCAATCGCCGCCTCGCCGCCAGCCGGCTCGGCATCTCGCGCGCCGGCCTCTACGCCAAGCTGCAGCAGCACGGCATCGTGCGCTGAACGGCCGGGCGCCCGGCGCCTGGGCTGTCCAGAATTCTGGATTGATGGCGCCGAAGTGTCCGTAATCCTGGACATGTCTTGGATTCTGGAGCCTTCGCGGCGCCCGCCGTGCGCCTTCTCCGGCCATGACGAACGGTAATAAGCCGATTCGATAATCCAATCAGCGCAGGCGATCCAGGCTTGCGCGCGCCCGCTTGAACCCCGTTCCGGCCGCACTACGCCAGACCTGGCACGGATGCTGCTGTTGATGCCGCGCACCGTGGCAGCGTCCGCGGCCAGAGAACGAAACCAGAACACCATCCAGGAGGAGGAGACCCCCATGGGCACCCTAGGGAACCCCTGATCAACTGATGTTCTGAGCACGCTCACCCAAGCCAACCGCTTCCGCCGACTCCGATGATCGATTTTTCCGCTCCTACCGCTGCTTTTCG
>JARRBR010000115.1 GCA_029982755.1 Rhodocyclaceae bacterium | reverse complement strand
GCGGCCCCGCCCGCCAGCGGGCCCAGCGGCGACGCCGAGGCCCTGCTCGCGCTCGGCGACTGGCGCGGCCTGATCCGCGCGCTCGGGCTCGGCGGCCTGGTGCGCGAGCTCGCCCAGCACTGCGAGTGGGTCGAGTGTGGCGACGAGGGTCTGCACCTGCGCCTGTCGACCACGCACCGCCATCTGCTCGACATGAACCGCGGCGCGGCCGAGCGCATCCAGGATCAGCTCTCGGCGGCGCTCGGGCGGCCGCTGAAGCTGCGCATCGAGATCGGCGACATCGCCGGCGAGACCCCGGCGCAGCGCGACGCCATCGAGCGGCGGGCGCGCCACGCCGACGCGGTGGCGGCGCTGGAGGCCGATCCCTTCGTGCGCGAGCTGATCGAACGCTTCGACGCCACGCTCGTCGAGAGCACGGTGAAACCCTTGTAAGCACGCGGTACGCGTGCGACGGTCGGGGCCGGTTCGACGCGCGACACCTCGTCCCCCTCATCCAATCAACCGATCCAGTGGAGAACTCACCATGATGAAAGGCGGTATCGCCGGCCTGATGAAGCAGGCCCAGCAGATGCAGGAAAACATGAAGAAGATGCAGGACCAGCTCGCCTCGGTCGAGGTCGAGGGCCAGTCCGGCGCAGGCATGGTCAAGGTCCTGATGACCTGCAAGTACGACGTGCGTCGGGTGTCGATCGACGAGTCGGTGATGGACGACAAGGAGATGCTGGAGGACCTGGTCGCCGCGGCGCTCAACGACGCGGTGCGCAAGGTCGAGACCGCCACCCAGGAGAAGATGGCCAGCGTCACCGCCGGCCTGAACCTGCCGCCGGGCATGAAGCTGCCGTTCTGAGCGCGCCCCGACGATGTCGCCTTCCAGCCTCGACGAGCTGATCGAGGCCCTGCGCTGCCTGCCCGGGGTGGGGCCGAAGTCCGCCCAGCGCATGGCCTACCACCTGTTGCAGCGCGACCAGCGCGGCGCGGCGCGGCTCGGCCATGCGCTGCTGCATGCGCTCGAGGTGCTGCGCCACTGCGAGCGCTGCAATACCTTCTCCGAGGAGGCGGTGTGCCCGCGCTGCGCGAACCCGCGCCGCGACCCCGCGCTGCTGTGCGTGGTCGAGATGCCGGCCGACCTGGCGATGATCGAGCAGACGCAGTCCTACAACGGCCTGTACTACGTGCTGATGGGCCGGCTGTCGCCGCTCGACGGCATCGGCCCGCGCGAGCTGCGGCTCGACAAGCTGATTGCGCGCGCCACCGAGGAGGGCGTGCGCGAGGTCATCCTCGCCACCAACTTCACCAACGAGGGCGAGGCCACCGCCCATACCGTGGCCACGCTGCTGTCCGCGCGCGGGGTCAAGGTGAGCCGGCTGTCGCGCGGCGTGCCGGTCGGCGGCGAGCTGGAGCACACCGATACCGGGACGATCGCCCAGGCCCTGGTGGAGCGGCGATCGGTCTGAATGCCGATGTTGCGTTGCAGAAAAGCGACGCCCCGAATGCCTGCCGGCGATGCCGGTTTTCGCGCGGAAAGCCTTGTTCCTGCTGGAGATGCGCGCTTTGCGCTTTCTCTGCTGCGGTGTCTTCGATATAATCGCCCGGTTATTTGTATCCAGGTCTTTCGTTTTCCTTTTTGGGAAGAGGGTCATGAGCGTTGATCAAAAGATGGACAGCAGCCGCCGCACCCTGCTGCTGGCGACGTCCGCCGCTGGCGGCGTGGCCGCAGTGGCGACCGCGGTGCCGTTTGTTGCCAGCCTGACGCCGTCCGAGCGCGCCAAGGCAGCCGGTGCTCCGGTGGAAGTGGATGTGAGCAAGCTCGCGCCGGGCGAGATGATGACTGTGGAATGGCGCGGCAAGCCCGTGTGGATCCTGCATCGCACCCCCGAGATGCTGGCTTCGCTCGACAAGACCGACGCCAAGGTCAGCGATCCCGCTTCCGACAAGCCGATGCAGCCGGAGTACGCCAAGAACAAGCATCGTTCGATCAAGCCCGACTACCTCGTTGCCGTCGGCATCTGCACCCACCTCGGCTGCTCGCCGTCCGAGAAGTTCAAGATGGGCGCCGAAAGCGGCATGGGTGCGGACTGGCCGGGTGGCTTCCTGTGCCCCTGTCATGGCTCGATCTTCGATCTCGCCGGTCGCGTGTACAGCAGCATGCCCGCGCCCGACAACCTCGAGATTCCGCCGCACCAGTACCTCGCGGACACCACCATTCTTGTTGGCGAAGACGGGAAGGCCTAAGCGATGACTACGAAATCCCAAGCCGTTCTCAACTGGATCGATGAGCGCTTCCCGCTCACGTCCACCTGGAAGGCGCATCTGTCCGAGTACTACGCGCCGAAGAACTTCAACTTCTGGTACTTCTTCGGCTCGCTGGCGCTGCTGGTGCTGGTCATCCAGATCGTCACCGGCATCTTCCTGGTGATGCACTACAAGCCGGATGCCTCGCTGAACGCCTCCGGCGTGCCGGTGGCCTTCGCCAGCGTCGAATACATCATGCGCGAAGTGCCGGGTGGCTGGCTGATCCGCTACCTGCACTCGACCGGTGCCTCGGCCTTCTTCATCGTCGTGTACCTGCACATGTTCCGCGGGCTGCTGTACGGCTCGTACCGCAAGCCGCGCGAGCTGATCTGGATCTTCGGCACCCTGATCTTCCTGGTGCTGATGGCCGAGGCCTTCATGGGATACCTGCTGCCCTGGGGGCAGATGTCGTTCTGGGGCGCCCAGGTCATCGTGAACCTGTTCTCGGCGATCCCGGTCATCGGTCCGGACCTGTCGCTGGTGATCCGCGGTGACTTCGTCGTCTCCGATGCCACCCTGAACCGCTTCTTCTCCTTCCACGTCATCGCCGTGCCGCTGGTCCTGATCGGCCTCGTGGTGGCGCACATCGTCGCGCTGCACGAAGTCGGCTCGAACAACCCCGACGGCGTCGAGATCAAGAAGAAGAAGGATTCGACCGGCAAGCCGCTCGACGGCATCCCCTTCCACCCGTACTACACGGTCAAGGACATCGTCGGCGTCGTCGCCTTCCTGTTCTTCTTCAGCGCGGTGGTGTTCTTCGCGCCCGAAGGCGGCGGCTACTTCCTCGAGTTCAACAACTTCATCCCGGCCGACCCGCTGAAGACCCCGCCGCACATCGCGCCGGTCTGGTACTTCACGCCCTTCTACTCGATCCTGCGCGCGGTGACCTATCCGCTGTTCGGTCTCGATGCGAAGTTCTGGGGTGTGGTGGCGATGGGCGCGTCGGTGGTGATCATCGCCTTCCTGCCCTGGCTGGACCGCAGCCCGGTCAAGTCGATCCGCTACAAGGGCCCGATCTTCAAGATTGCCGTCGTGATCTTCGTGATCGCCTTCTTCATCCTCGGCTACCTCGGTGTGCTGCCCCCGACCCCGGGCCGTACGCTGGTGTCGCAGATCTGCTCGGTGCTGTATTTCGCCTTCTTCCTGCTGATGCCGTGGTACAGCAAGCTCGACAAGTGCAAACCCGAACCGGAAAGGGTGAATTTCAAATGAAGATGCGTCTAATCAACCTGATCAAGCGCGCGGCGGCGGTGCTGCTGTTCGCACCGGCGGTCGCGATGGCGGCAGGCGCGGTGCTGCACCTGGACAAGGCGCCGGTCAGCAACGACCCGGCGGCCCTGCAGCACGGCGCCAAGCTGTTCGTGAACTACTGCCTGAGCTGCCACAGCGCGAGCTTCATGCGCTACAACCAGCTCGAGAACATCGGCCTGGGCGAGCAGGAGATCCGCGACAACCTGATGTTCACCGGCGAGCGCGTCGGCGACCTGATGAAGATCTCGATGCGTCCGGCCGAGTCGAAGGTGTGGTTCGGCGTCGCGCCCCCCGACCTGACCCTGGTCGCGCGCCAGCGCGCGTCCGAGTTCGGTAGCGGTGCCGACTGGCTGTACACCTACCTGCGCCAGTTCTACCGCGATCCGGCCCGTCCGACCGGCTGGAACAACGTGATCTTCGCCAACGTCGCCATGCCGCACGTGTTCTGGCAACTCCAGGGCGAGCAGGTCGCCAAGGTGACCCAGAATGCCGACGGCACCACGTCGACCACGCTCGAGCTGGTGAAGCCGGGCACGCTGTCGCCGGCGGAGTACGACAAGGCGGTCGCCGACCTGGTCTCCTTCCTGGTGTGGATGGGCGAGCCGGTGGCCGACAAGCGCAAGACGATCGGTACCATCGTGCTGATCTTCCTCGCCGGCCTGTTCGTGCTCAGCTACGCGCTGAAGAAGAACTACTGGAAGGACATTCATTGATCCCAGTCGCCACGGCCCCGAGGGCCGGTTAGTGCGGTCCTGACCCAGACGCACCATGCGATTCCGCGTGGTGCGCTTTTGCTTTTGAATTCCGGAGTCGCAACACCATGATGAACTTGTATTCGGGCACGACCGATCCCTTCAGCCACCGCTGCCGGATCGTGCTGTTCGAAAAGGGCATGGATTTCGAAGTCATCGACGTCGATCTCTACAACAAGCCCGAAGACATCGCCGTGATCAACCCGTACAACCGCGTCCCGGTGCTGGTCGACCGCGACCTCGTGCTGTACGAGGCCAACATCATCAACGAGTACATCGACGAGCGCTTCCCGCATCCGCAGCTGATGCCGCCCGACCCGATCATGCGCGCGCGGGCCCGCCAGCTGCTGCACACCTTCGAGCAGGAGCTGTTCACCCACCTCGAGGCGCTGGAAGCCGCGCAGAAGGGCGTCGACAAGGTCCGCGCCCACGTGCGCGACCACCTGACCCAGCTCGCGCCGGTGTTCACCAAGCAGAAGTACATGCTCGGCGAGGAGTTCTCGATGCTCGACGTCGCCATCGCCCCGCTGCTGTGGCGCCTCGAGCACTACGGCATCGAGCTGCCCAAGGCCGCCGCGCCGCTGATGAAGTACGCCGAGCGCATCTTCAGCCGTCAGGGTTTCATCGACGCGCTGACCCCGTCCGAAAAGGTCATGCGGCGCTGATCCGCCCGACCGCAACCAGGCCGTGCATCGCCCGCCGGGGCGCGGCACGGCCGCCGGAGAGCCGATGAGCACAGTCTCGACCAAGCCCTACCTGATGCGCGCCATCTGGGAGTGGTGCGTGGACCAGGGCTTCACGCCCTATCTCGCCGCCCTGGTGGACGAGAACACCCGCGTGCCGCCGGGCTACGCCCGCGACGGCCAGATCGTGCTGAACCTGTCGCCGGATGCCACCGGCCAGCTGCAGATGGCCAACGACTACGTCAGCTTCCAGGCCCGTTTCGGCGGGGTGGCGCATTCGCTGGTGATCCCGGTCGCCAACGTGATCGCGATCTACGCGCGCGAGAACGGCCAGGGCATGGCCTTCGAGTCCGAGCTCGAGGCCGGGGACGCCGCGCCGGAAGAGACCGCCGCCGCGGACGCTGGCGTCGAGGACATGGCCGAGACCACGGCCGCGCTGCAGCGCGAGCAGGAGCCGCCCGCTGCGCCGCCGCGTCCGCCGCGCGGCAGCCACCTCAAGGTCGTCAAGTAAGGATTGCCCATGCCCAGCCTGACCTGGAACGATGCGCTCGCGAACGATCTGGCGCCGATGGACCAGACCCACCGCGAGTTCGTCGACTGCTACAACGCGGTCGCATCGGCCGCGCCGGAAGACTTCCTGCCCGCGTTCGACCGCCTGCTCGAGCACACCGTGGCGCATTTCGAGCTCGAGAACGTTTGGATGGCGGCGGTCGACTTCCCCGGCTGCCACCGCGGCGAGCATGATCGCGTGCTGGCGGTGATGCGCGACATCCGCAAGCGCGTCGAGAAGGGCGACATGTTCCTCGGCCGTCGCCTGATCGAGGAACTGCCGGCCTGGTTCGAGAACCATGTAAACGGCATGGACGCCGCGCTCGCCTTCCACCTGAACTCGATCGGCTTCGATTTCGACAAGTGCGCGCTCAAGCCGCTCGCCGAGGGCGAGGCCCGTGGCGCGGGCTGCGCCTGCGCGACGCTCAGCGGCGCCGACGAAGGCTGCGCGAGCACGACCTCCAGCGCCGCCTGAGGCAGGCGCCCGCCGGGGCGCCGGCGTCCGCCGCCTTCAGGCGCCGAGGAAGGGGAAATCCACCGGCGGCCGGCGGCCGCACATCAGTTCCGCCAGCGCCGCCGCCGAGCCGCAGGCCAGCGTCCATCCCAGCGTGCCGTGGCCGGTGTTGAGCCATAGCTTGGCGTGGCGGCCGCGGCCGATCAGCGGCACGTTGCCCGGTGTCGCCGGGCGCAATCCTGCCCAGTGTTCGGCACGGTCGATGTCGATCGCGCCGGGGAAGCGGCTCCGTGCCCATTCCAGGATGCCGGCGATGCGCTCCGGCCGTATCCGTGTGTCGAAGCCGTTGAGCTCGGCCGTTCCGGCAATGCGCAGCCGCGATCCGAGCCGCGAGCACACGATGCGGCGCGACTCGTCGGTCAGGCTTACGCTCGGCGCCCGCGCCGGGTCGCGGACCGGGGCGGTGATCGAGTAGCCCTTGACCGGGTAGATCGGCAGGCGCTCGCCCAGCCCCGCCAGCAGGCGCGGTCCATGGCTCCCCAGGCACACGACATAGGCATCGGCGCGCAGGATCCGCGTTTCGCCGTCCGTCGCGCGCACCTCCACGCCGGCGACGTCGCCGCCGCTGCCCGATGTGAGCAGTCGCAGGATCTCCGTGTCCCAGTACAGGGCCGCGCCCTGCGCCGCAACGTGCGCGGCGAGCGCCTGGGTGAAGCGGCAGGCGTCGCCCGACTCGTCTCGCGGTGCGTACAGGCCCCCCGCCAGGGTGGCCGATCCCGCGCCGAGCGCGGGCTCGATCGCCAGGCATTCGTCGCGCCCGCACACCCGCGCCTCGATGCCGAATCCGGCCAGCATGCGCGCCCGCGCCGGCGCCTGGGCGAACTCCTCCGCGCTGTAGAACAGGTGCAGGATGCCGCGCTCGAGCTGGTCGTACTCGAGGCCGAGCCGTGCGCGCAGTTCGCGCAGCTGCCGTCCGCTCCAGGTCGCCAGCGCCGCCGCCGCGCGCGTATTGCGATGCGCGCGCGCCGGCAGGCACTCCAGCAGGAAGCGCGCGCCCCACAGCCACTGCGCCGGGTCGCGGGTCGGCCGGAACTTGAGCGGCGCGTCGTCGCGCCCGAGCCAGCGCAGGATCTGGCGCGGCGCACCGGGGTTGGCCCAGGGTTCGGGATGGCTGATCGAGATCTGCCCGCCGTTGGCGAAGCTGGTCTCGCGCGCCGCCTCGGGCTGGCGGTCAATCAGGCTTACGCGGAAACCCGCCTGCTGGAGGTACCAGGCCGTCGTCACACCGGACAGGCCGGCACCGAGAACCATCACGTGCATGTGCGGGTGTTGCGGGAGGAGGGGGGACGGAGGCAAGGGGCGGGACCAGCGGCAAGGCCGTCGATGATACCCCCAGCCGAGGCGCCGATAAACCGCGCATGGGGTCGGTGCGGGCGATACGCTTTTGTCCGTGCGCTGAGGGCGTGGAACCGCGATAATTCGCGCCTGTCCGTTCCATACGCTTTCATGGAGTCCCCCATGCGCCGTGTCACCCTAACCCAGTTCCTGATCGAGCAGCAGCGCGCCGGGCGCGTCAATCCCGAACTGCGCCTGCTGATCGAAGTCGTCGCGCGCGCGGTGAAGGCGATCAGCGTCAATGTCTCCAAGGGCGCGCTTGCCGGCGTGCTCGGCGAGGCCGGCACCGACAACGTGCAGGGCGAGGCGCAGAAGAAGCTCGACGTCATCGCCAACGAGATCCTTGTGCAGGCCAACGAGTGGGGCGGCCACCTCGCCGCGATGGCCTCGGAAGAGGTCGAGACCGTGTGCCAGATCCCCTTCGACTATCCGAAGGGGGGCTTCCTGCTGCTGTTCGATCCGCTCGACGGCTCCTCGAACATCGACGTGAACATCTCGGTCGGCACCATCTTCTCGGTGCTGCGCAATCCGCCCGACCATACCGAGCCGACCGAGGAGGACTTCCTGCAGCCGGGCCGCGAGCAGGTCGCCGCCGGTTACGCGGTGTATGGGCCGTCGACGATGCTGGTCCTCACCGTCGGCAACGGCGTGCATGGCTTCACGCTGGACCGCGAGATGGGCAGCTTCATCTACACCCAGCCCTTCATGACCATCCCGGTCGATACCCACGAGTTCGCGATCAACGCCTCCAATGCGCGCTTCTGGGAGCCGCCGGTCAAGCGCTACGTCGACGAGATGACGCTGGGCAAGAGCGGTCCGCTGGGCAAGGACTACAACATGCGCTGGGTGGCGTCGATGGTCGCCGACGTGCATCGCATCATGACCCGCGGCGGCGTCTTCATGTACCCGATGGACGAGAAGTGCCGCGCCAAGGGTGGCAAGCTGCGCCTGATGTACGAGGCCAACCCGATGGCGATGCTGGTCGAGCAGGCCGGCGGCGCGGCCTCCACCGGCCGCGAGCGCATCCTCGACGTGCAGCCGACGCAACTGCACCAGCGCGTGCCGGTGATCCTCGGCTCCCGCAACGAAGTGGAGCGCGTGGTCGGCTACCACAAGGGCGGCTGAGGCCGGTGCGGGGCCTGGCCCAGCGCTCGTCGCGCACGCGCAGCCTCGGTGCCGCGCTGGCGGTCGGGCTGGCGCTCGCCGCCGCGCCGGCCGCCGCGCAGCAGGCGCTGACGGTGCGCCTCGAGGCGCCGGACACGGTGCGTGAGGTGCTCGAAGAACACGTCCGCCTGCTCAAGCGCGACGCGCTGGCGCTGCCGGAAGCGCAGGCCGACCGGGTGGCGATGACGCGGCGCGCGCGGCGCGAGGTCGCCGAGCTGCTCGCCACCGAGGGCTATTTCTCGCCGCGCATCCGCTTCGACCGCGAGGATCCGGCGAACTGGGTGCTGGCGGTGGAGCCCGGGCCGCGCACCGAGATCGCCGCGGTCGAGATCGACTTCACCGGTGATCTGGCGGTTTCCGGCGAAGGCGGAAAGGAATATCTCGAGCTGCTGCGCGCGAGCTGGGGCCTGCCGGTGGGCCAGCCCTTCCGCCAGGCCGCCTGGGATGCCGCCAAGGCCGCGCTGCTCGACACGGTGAGCGCGCACCGCTACGCCGCCGCCCGCATCGCCGAAAGCCGCGCCGAGATCGACCCCGAGACCGCGCAGGCGCGGCTCAAGGTGCGCATCGACAGCGGCCCGGCCTTCTACCTCGGCGAGCTCGAGGTCGAGGGCCTCGAGCACCTGCCAGCCGACCTCGTGCTGCGCTACAGCCAGCTGCGCCCGGGCGCGCCCTACGACCGCGAGCAGCTGCTCGCTTTCCAGACCGACCTGCAGAACACGCCGCACTTCGGCTCGGTGATCGTCGACATCGAGCGCGACCCGACGCTGGCCGCGGCGGTGCCGGTGCGGGTGCAGGTCACCGAGGCGCTGCCGCGCTATGCCGGCATCGGCGCAGGCTACTCGACCAACACCGGCGCGCGCGTCGAGTTCAGCTACCGCGACTCGAACCTGCGCAAGCGCGGCTGGGAGCTCTCCACCGGCCTGCGCGTGGAGCAGCGCCGCCAGGCCTTGTACGCCGACATCTTCCTGCCGCCGCGCGGCAAGCACCGCGACAGCTTCGGCGCGCTGGTCGAAAGCAGCGACCTGGAGGGCCTGCAGGTCGACACCCAGGCGGTGGGCGCCACCCGCACCACCCTGCGCGGCGACATCGAGACCCAACTCGCGCTGCGCCTGCAGTACGAGACGATCGAGCCGGCGGGCGGCGAGGCGCGCACCAGCAACACGCTGACGGCGAACTGGACCTGGATCAAGCGTGCGGTGAACGACCTGCTCGATCCCACCGACGGTTATCTGCTCGAGTACCAGATCGGGGGCGGCCCCAAGATCGCGCTCGCCGAGCAGGATTTCCTGCGCCTGTATTCGCGCTTCGTGCGCTACCAGCCGGTGCGTGGCAGCGACGTGTTCATCCTGCGCGGCGAGGCCGGCGTCACCCTGGCCGAGAGCCGCGACGGGATCCCGCAGGACTTCCTGTTCCGCACCGGCGGCGCGCAGTCGGTGCGCGGCTACGACTACCAGAGCCTGGGCGTGAAGGACGGCAACGCCACCGTCGGCGGACGCTACCTCGCCACCGCCAGCGCGGAATACGTGCACTGGTTCGAGCCGCAGTGGGGCACGGCCGTCTTCATCGACGCCGGCGATGCCGCCGACAGCCGCGAGGACTTCGACCTGCGCGTGGGCTATGGCGTGGGTGCGCGCTGGCGCAGCCCGGCCGGTCCGCTCGCGATCGATCTCGCCTGGGGACACCAGGAACGCAGCCTGCGCCTGCACTTCGGGGTCGCGATCGCGTTCTGAACGGCAGCGCGTCAATGCGGCTCGCGGTCCAGGCGGTCGGCGAGCGCTCGCAGGGCTGCGGAGATCGTCACCGGATGACCCGCGCCGGCGGCGCGCGGGTCGAGCCCGCGCAGCGCGGGCGGCAGGCGGGCG
>JARRBR010000114.1 GCA_029982755.1 Rhodocyclaceae bacterium | reverse complement strand
GCCCCGGTACGCGGCGCCCCCGGGGCGCGCCCGAGGGCGCGCGCTGCGATGGACCGGCCGGCGGATCGCGGCCGCGGCGGGCTGCTAGGCGGCCTGGAAACGGTTCTTCCATTCACGCATCAGCGTGAACGCGGCCAGGCGGTCGGCGACCGGCGTTCCCAGCCGTTCGGCGAGGCGCTGCCGGATCTGCGCGCGGTCGGCGCGCAGGAAGGGGTTGCGCTGCCGCTCCTGGCCGATGGTGGTCGGCACCGTCGGCTGGCCACGTGCCCGCAGCGCCCGGGCCTGGTCACGCCAGGCGATCAGCTCCGCATTGTCGGGTTCGCAGGCGAGCGCGAACTCGATGTTCGAGAGCGTGTACTCGTGGGCGCAGCACACGCGCGTGGCGGGATCCAGGGCCGCCAGGCGGTCGAGCGAAGCGAGCATCTGCGCCGGCGTGCCCTCGAACAGCCGGCCGCAGCCCGAGGCGAACAGGGTGTCGCCGCAGAACAGGCAGGGCGCCTGGCCCGGCGCCGGGTCCAGCAGGTAGGCGACATGGCCCAGCGTGTGGCCGGGCACGCCGATCACCCGGAAGCCGAGACCGATCCCCGGCAGCACCCCGCCGTCGCCGTCGTGCATCGGCATCGTCACCGCCGCGATCGCCTCGGCCGCCGGGCCGTATACCGGCACATGCCAGCGCGCCAGCAGCGCGTCCAGGCCGCCGACATGATCGTCGTGGTGGTGGGTGACCAGGATCGCGCGCAGCGTCAGCCCCTGCGCGCGCAGCCAGGCCTCCACCGGCGCGGCCTCCCCCGGATCGACCGCGACGACGTCCCGCCCGCGGCGGATCACCCAGATGTAGTTGTCTTCGAAGGCGGGAAGGGGGAGGACTTCGATCGGCATGCGTGTGCTCGCGGGAGGGCGCCGCCCGGGCGGGTTCGCGGTTGATGCGAGCGGCCGCCGCGCTCAGCGGTAGTGTCCGTGCGTCTCGAGGACCTCGATCTTGTAGCCGTCCGGGTCCTGGATGAAGAAGAAGCGCGCCAGCAGTTCGTCACCGCGCTTGAATTCCTTGACCGGCGCCGGCTCATAGCCCTTCGCCTGCAGTTCGGCGTGGAAGCCCGGGACGTCCGGCACGACGACGGCGACGTGCCCGTAGCCGGTACCGTGGGTGTAGGCCTCCTCGCGCCCCTTGTTCAGTGTCAGCTCGATCTCGAAACCGCTCTCCGGGCAACGCAGATAGACCAGCGTGAAGTCGGGGAAATCCAGGCGATGCGACTCGCGCAGCCCGAGCACATCGCCATAGAAGTGCATCGATTTGTCGAGATCGAGCACGCGGATCATGCTGTGGATGATTTTTGCCATGGAAACTCCGTGATCAGGGGGCGGGAAGGATGTTTTCGGCGACGTTGCGCAGTGGACCAGGCTCAGGACCGCCCCCCGACCGCGACGATGCGCGGCGGGCGGCTCTCCGCAAGCAAGGGCTGCACGTTTGGGACTGCGCGCTCGGCGGCGATGAGCCTGCGGCGCAGGTAGCGCATGCAGGTGACGCGCAGGAAGGAGGCGAAGTTGGGTACCTCGCCCCGGTGGGCGAGGATCTCGTCGTGGAAGCGGCCGATGAGGTGATTGGTGGTGCAGTGCTCCTCCTCGGCCATCTCGGCGAGGATGTCCCAGGCCATGTTCTCGAGGCGGATGCTGGTGAGTGCGCCGTGGATGCGGATCGTGCGGGTGCGCTGCTCGTACTGGATCGGGTCAGCCTTGACGAAGTATTCACACATGACGGGCACCTCGTGACGCCGCGCGTTCAGCGCTGGATCGGATTGATCGGTCGATCGGCTGGCGGCCTGCCCGGAGGGGCCGGCTGCACTCGGGGCCGAGTATTTCATCGCCGACGGCGGGCAAGGTAATAGGCCTGTACCTACCGCAAGCTCGCGACATACTGGAAGTCTAGACGCTGCCGGCCCGCCCCGCGCGGCAGTAAGCGCGGTCTCCAGGCGGCGTGCCGTCCTGCCCGGCCGCTGTAGGTATGCGCCTATGGACCCACGCCGCAGCACCTCCCCGTACATTGAGTGCCACAGGCCCGTACCGCGGCCGATGACGCAGCATCACACAAGAACAGCATGGAGACAATCGACGTGAAGACCATCCCGATAGCGCAAGGCCGCGACAAGCCTGCGCCGACGTCCGCCAAGGACATTTCCCTGACCCGGCGCAGCCTGCTCAAGGGCACCGGCGTGCTGATGGGCCTGCTCGCCGCGGGCAGCCCGCTCGCGCTGCTGGCGCCCTCGACCGCGTGGGCGCTGGAACTGCGGACCCTGAACAACGCCGAAGGCGAAACCCTGCTGCAGATGGGCCGCACCCTCTTCCCCCACGACACGCTGCCGGATGCGGTGTACGCGTTGCTGGTGAAGGACCTGGACGCCGCCGCCCTCGCCGACGCCGGCACGGCGAAGCTGCTGCGCGAGGGCATCGCGTCGCTGAACCACCTGGCCGATGGCAGCTTCCTCAAGGCCGGCGCCGCTCGCCGGCTGCAGGCGGTGCAGTCGATGGAGGGCCAGCCTTTCTTCAACCTGGTGCGCGGCAAGTGCGTGACCTCCCTCTACGACAACGAGATGGCCTTCGCCGCATTCGGCTACGAGGGCGCGTCGTGGGAGAAAGGCGGCTACATCACGCGCGGCTTCCAGGACCTCAGCTGGCTGCCCGACCCGTCCGCCGAGGCCAGCCCGCCGCCGTACTTCGGCTGAGCGCGGCCTCACCCCATCCGGGCCACCTGCCCGACCGGGCACACCCATTCATGCACGGCAGCCGATCCGGCCCGGATCGGTGCCGCCGCACGCGCCGGCAAAGAACCGGCAGTGCACAGAGGAGACGAGACAAAATGACCCAATTCGATCACGCGGACGACTCGGTCGTCGTCATCATCGGTTCCGGCGCCGGCGGCGGCACGCTGGCCAACGAGCTGTGCCAGAAGGGCATCAAGGTCGTGGTGCTCGAAGCCGGCGGCCAGCAATCCAACGCCAGCTTCATCAACGACGAATGGAAGTCCTTCAGCCAGCTGGCCTGGCTCGACAAGCGCACCACCTCGGGCAGCTGGCGCCTGGCAAAGGACTTCGCCGGCCTGCCGGCATGGATCTGCAAGACGGTGGGCGGCACCACCACGCACTGGGCCGGGGCCTCGCTGCGCCTGCAGGAGCACGAATTCCGCACGCGGACGGTGTACGGCGAGGTCAAGGGTGCCAATCTGCTCGACTGGCCGATCACCTACAAGGACCTCGAGCCCTACTACGCCCGCGCCGAGCACAAGATGGGCGTCACCCGCACCAACGGCATCCCCGGCCTGCCCGGCAACAACAACTTCAAGGTCATGTACAACGGCGCCACCAAGCTGGGGTACAAGGACGTGCACACCGGCAACATGGCGATCAACAGCCAGCCGCGCGACGGCCGCGCGCGCTGCATGCAGATCGGCTTCTGCTTCCAGGGCTGCAAGAGCGGGGCCAAGTGGTCGACGCTGTACACCGAGCTGCCGGCCGCCGAAGCGACGGGATACTTCGAGCTGCGCGTCCAGGCCCATGTGACCCGCATCGAGCACGACGCCAAGGGCCGGGTCAATGGCGTGGTGTACCGGGACGCGGACGGCAAGGAGCAGCGCCAGAAGGCGCGCATCGTCTGTGTCGCCGGCAACGCCATCGAGACCCCGCGGCTGCTGCTGCTGTCGGCCTCCAGCCTGTTCAAGGACGGCCTGGCCAACTCCTCCGGCCAGGTCGGGCGCAACTACATGCGCCACATGACCGGCTCGGTGTATGCCGCCTTCAAGGACCCGGTGCACATGTACCGCGGCACCACGATGGCCGGCATCGTGCGCGACGAGGCCGGCCACGACACCCGCCGCGGCTTCGTCGGCGGCTACGAGATGGAGACGCTGTCGCTCGGCCTGCCCTTCATGGGCGCCTTCCTCAATCCGGGCGGCTGGGGCGCGGACTTCGCCTGGTGGATGGAGCGCTACGCCAACCTCGCCGGGATGTGGCTGGTGGGCGAGGACATGCCGCGCGAGACCAACCGCATCACCCTCAACACCGACGTCAAGGACCAGTGGGGCAACTACGTTCCCAACGTGCACTTCGACGACCACGACAACGACGTCGCGATGCGCAACCACGCCTTCACCCAGGCCGAACGCATCTACCAGGCCGCCGGCGCGATCCGCACCTTCCGCACGCCGCCCTACCCTTCGACTCACAACCTCGGCACCGCCCGCATGAGCGCGCGCGCCCAGGACGGCGTGTGCAACAAGTGGGGGCAGACGCACGACATCCCCAACCTGTTCATCAGCGACGGCAGCCAGTTCACCACCGGCGGCGCGGAGAACCCGACCCTGACCATCGTGTCGCTGGCCATCCGCCAGGCGGAATACATCGCCTCGCAGATGACGCAACGCGCGCTGTAAGCCCGCGGCGCCGCGATCGCGCGCGCCGGCTCAGATCACCAGTTGCGTGCCGAGTTCGACCACCCGGTTGTTGGGGATGCGGAAGAAGTCGGTCGCGCTGGTGGCGTTCTTCGACATGAAGGCGAACAGCCGCGCCCGCCAGTCGGCGATCAGCCGGCGGCTGAGCCTGGGGATCACCGTCTCGCGGGACACGAAGAAGGTGGTCTCCATGATCTCGAAGGGTTCGCCGAAACGGCTGCAGTGCTTGAGCGCATTGGGAATGTCGGGATCCTCCATGAAGCCGTAGCGCACGATCACGCGCATGAACCCGTTGCGCAGGCGATGGAGGTAGATGCGGTCGAGCTCGCTGACATACGGGGTGTCGGCGGTCTCCACGGTCACCAGCGCGACCCGCTCGTGCAGCACCTGGTTGTGCTTGAGGTTGTGCAGCAGCGCGGCCGGGACGCCGTCCTTGGCACTGGTCATGAACACCGCCGTGCCCTGCACCCGGTGCACCTCGCCGACCATGTCGATGAACTCGTTCAGCGGCAGGCCCTGGGCGGCGATTTCCTGCTGCACCAGGCGACGCCCGTGGCGCCAGGTGGTGAGCACGGTGAACGAGACGAGCGCCATCGCGATCGGAAACCAGCCCCCCTGCGGAATCTTGATCGCGTTGGCGCTGAAGAAGGCGAGGTCCACCAGCAGCAGGGTGCCGGCGAACAGCAGCGCGAGCGAGGGCCGCCAGCGCCAGATCAGCACCATCACGAAGCCGAGCAGCACGGTATCGATCAGCCTCGTGCCGGTCACCGCGATGCCGTATGCCGCGGCGAGGTTCGAGGAACTCCCGAAGCCGATCACGAGGCCGACCACCGCGAGGTAGAGTGTCCAGTTGGTGAAGGGGACGTAGATCTGCCCCTGCTCGTGCCCCGAGGTGTGGATGATCAGCATGCGCGGCAACAGCCCCATCTGGACCGCCTGGCGGGCCACCGAGAAGGCGCCCGAGATCACCGCCTGCGAGGCGATGACCGTGGCCAGGGTGGCGAGCAGCAGCAGCGGGATCATCGCCCACGCGGGGCCGAGGTGGAAGAACGGGCTCTCGATCGCCGCCGGCTCGTGCAGCAGCAGCGCGCCCTGGCCGAAGTAGTTGAGCACCAGCGCCGGCAGCACGAAACCGAACCACGCCAGCCGGATCGGCACCGGACCGAAATGTCCCATGTCGGTATAGAGCGCCTCGCCGCCCGTCACCGCGAGCACGACCGCGCCCAGGGCGAGAAAGGCGAGTCCCGGGTGATCGGCGACGAAGGCGACCGCATGGAGCGGACTGACGGCGGCGAGGATCTCGGGATAACGCACGATCTCCACCACGCCGAGCGCCGCCAGCACCGCGAACCAGACGATCATCACCGGACCGAAGAAGAGCCCCACCACCCCGGTGCCGCGGCGCTGGATGGCGAACAGCACGGTGAGGATCAGCACCGTCACCGGCACGATCCAGGCTTCCAGCCCGGGCGCCACGATACCGATCCCCTCCACCGCCGACAGCACCGAGATCGCCGGCGTGATCATGCTGTCGCCGAAGAACAGCGCGGCGGCGAAGATGCCGAGCATCGACACCACCCAGGCCAGGCGTGGGCTGCGCGCATGAGCGACCACCAGCGACAGCAGGGCGAGCGAGCCGCCCTCGCCGCGATTGTCGGCGCACATCAGGACCAGCACGTACTTGAGCGTGACCAGCACCATGATCGCCTACAGCACGAGCGACAGGATGCCGAGGATGTTCCCGGGCGTGACCGGAATCGGGTGGTGGCCGTTGAAGATCTCCCGCAGGGCGTACAGCGGGCTGGTGCCGATGTCGCCGAACACGACGCCGATCGCGCCGACGGTGAGGGAAGGTAAGGCTCGCCTGGAATTCATTCTTGCTCCCTTGGCCTCATCGACCCGGTCGTGGAGCGCGCGCGGCGCGCCGCGGACGCGCGCGAAGCCCGCCGCGCCCCGTAAGCCAGCGCTGCGCCGCCATTTTGCACCGCAGCGCGCCTGCGGTATTGACCGCCCTCAAGACCGCCCCGCCTTCACGGACCGAAGCGCAGGGGCAGGCGCCGTTCGTCCTTGACCCCCTCCATCACCACGTAGGTGTGGGTCTGCTTGACGCAAGGCAGCGCCGAAATGTGCTCGCCCATCACCCGCCGGTACTCGTTCATGTCGCGCGTGCGCACCTTGAGCAGGTAGTCGAAGTCGCCGGCGATCATGTGGCAGGACTCGATCTCCGGGATCCGCCGCACCGCGTCGTTGAAGCGGCGCAGGTCCTGCTCGGTGGTGCTGGTCAGCAGCACCTGGACGATGACGATATGGCCGGCACCGACGGCATCGGGATTGAGGTCGGCATGGTAGCCGCGGATGACGCCGGCCTTCTCGAGGCGGCGGATGCGCTCGGCGCAGGGCGTCTTGGTGAGGCCCACGCGACGCGACAGCTCGACGATCGACAAGCGGGCGTCGGCCTGCAGTTCGGCAAGAATCTTGAGATCGATGCGATCCATTGCGGTGCAGCAGGCGTTCTGGCTGCGGAATGATTTCGATACGGGAATTATGGCTATATAAACGCAAACTTTGGAGCCATTAACTACGACTTTTGGCGAAGAATTCGGCCGATCGGGCGACCTCGCATGGCGACCGCCCTTCAGCTCTTCGACGCCCTTCACCACCTCCCGGGTTGGGGCGCCCGTACCGACCCAGGAGTGCCCGGCCGTGACCCCGAACTTGTTGTCGACCGCATCCAGCCCAATGCCTGCCGATCCCGCCGCGGCCGCCCTGCCCGCCACGCCGCGCGACGCGCTGCGCGGCGCGATCGACGCCGCCTGGCGCACGCCCGAGCCGGTATGCGTGCCGGCCCTGGTCGACGCCGCCCGTCTCCCCGATGCCCTGCGCGAGCCGGTGCGCGAACTCGCCCGCGATCTCGTCAGCGGCCTGCGCGCGACCCGCAGCCGCTCCTCCGGCGTCGATGCGCTGATGAAGGAGTTCTCGCTCTCCAGCCAGGAAGGCGTGGCGCTGATGTGCCTGGCCGAGGCACTGCTGCGCGTGCCCGACAAGGCCACGGCCGACCGCCTCATCCGCGACAAGCTCGCCGACGGCGACTGGCGCGCGCACATCGGCAACAGCCCCTCGCTGTTCGTCAACGCCGCGACCTGGGGCCTGCTGATCACCGGCCGGCTGGTGTCGACCAGCAGCGCCGAGGGCCTGTCCTCGGCGCTCACCCGCCTGGTCGCGCGCGGCGGCGAGCCGCTGATCCGCAAGGGCATGGACCTGGCGATGCGCATGCTCGGCGAGCAGTTCGTCACCGGCCGCGACATCGACGAGGCCCTCAGGCGCGGCCGCGAGCACGAGAAGCAGGGCTACCGCTACTCCTTCGACATGCTCGGCGAGGCGGCGATGACCGCGATGGATGCCGAGCGCTACTTCCGCGACTACGAGCGCGCCATCCAGTCGATCGGCGTGGCCTCGCGGGGCCGCGGCGTGGTCGACGGCAACGGCATCTCGGTGAAGCTCTCGGCCCTGCACCCGCGCTACACCTGGTCGCAGCGCGAGCGCGTGCTGGGCGAACTGCTGCCGAAGCTGAAGACCCTGTGCCTGCAGGCCAAGCGCCACGACATCGGCCTCAACATCGACGCCGAGGAGGCCGACCGGCTGGACATCTCGCTCGACCTGCTCGAGGCGCTCGCGCTCGACGACGCGCTGGCCGGCTGGACCGGGCTGGGCTTCGTGGTGCAGGCCTACCAGAAGCGCGCACCCTATGTGCTCGACTTCGTCATCGACCTGGCGCGGCGCAGCGGCCAGCGCATGATGGTGCGCCTGGTCAAGGGCGCCTACTGGGACGCCGAGATCAAGCGCGCGCAGATCGACGGCCTGGCCGGCTACCCGGTCTACACGCGCAAGGTCTACACCGACGTCTCCTACCTCGCCTGCGCGAGGAAGCTGCTCGCCGCGCGCGACGTCATCTATCCGCAGTTCGCCACCCACAACGCCCATTCGCTGGCGGCGATCTTCCACCTCGCCGCCGCCGACGGCCGCGCCTGGCAGCCGGGCGACTACGAGTTCCAGTGCCTGCACGGCATGGGCGAGCCGCTCTACGACCAGATCGTCGGCCGCGCCGACCGCCACCGCCTGGTGCGCATCTACGCCCCGGTGGGCAGCCACGAGACCCTGCTCGCCTACCTGGTGCGCCGGCTGCTCGAGAACGGCGCCAACACCAGCTTCGTCAACCGCATCGTGGACGAGCGCGTGCCGGTCGAGGAGCTGATCGCCGACCCGGTCGAACAGGCCGCCCCGCTCGCCGGCGCGCCGCATCCGAGGATCGCACTGCCGGCCGATCTGTTCGGCGCACTCCGCACCAACTCCGCGGGCATCGACCTCGCCAGCGAGCCGGTGCGCGCGCGCATCGCCGCCGCGCTGGCCACTTCGCGCGCCACGCCCTTCGCCGCCGGGCCGATCGTCGCCGGCCGCAGCGCGGTGCCGGCGGAGGTGGCCCCGGTCTCCAACCCGGCCGACCGCGGCGAGCTCGTCGGCGGCGTCGCCGAAGCGCGCGCCGAGGACATCGAGCACGCGCTCGCCGCCGCCCACGCCGCCGCGTCCGAATGGGCCACCACGCCGGCCGCGGCGCGCAGCGAACGCCTGGAGCGCGCGGCGGCGCTGTTCGAGCGCGAAGCCGACAGCCTGCTCGCGCTCGCCGTGCGTGAAGCCGGCAAGTCCTGGGCCAACGCGGTCGCCGAGCTGCGCGAGGCGGTGGATTTCCTGCGCTACTACGCCCAGCAGGCGCGTCCGTTCGATGCCGCCAGCCACGTGCCGCTCGGCCCGGTGCTGTGCATCAGCCCGTGGAACTTCCCGCTCGCGATCTTCACCGGCCAGGTCGCCGCCGCGCTCGCCGCCGGCAACCCGGTGCTCGCCAAGCCGGCCGAGCAGACCCCGCTGATCGCCGCCTGCGCGGTGCGCCTGCTGCACGAGGCCGGCGTCCCGCCCGCCGCGCTGCAGCTGCTGCCCGGCCGCGGCGAGACCGTCGGCGCCGCGCTGGTGGCGGATGCGCGCGTGCTCGGAGTGATGTTCACCGGCTCCACCGAAGTCGCCGCGCTGATCAACCGCAAGCTCGCCGCGCGCGGCGGCAACGTGCCGCTGATCGCAGAGACCGGCGGCCAGAACGCGATGATCGTGGACTCCACCGCGCTGCCCGAGCAGGTGGTGACGGACGTGCTCGCCTCCGCCTTCGACTCCGCCGGCCAGCGCTGCTCGGCGCTGCGCGTGCTGTGCCTGCAGGAGGACATCGCCGACGGCGTGCTGCACATGCTGCGCGGCGCGCTCACCGAACTGCGCTTGGGCAACCCGGCGGACGTGCGCGTGGACATCGGCCCGGTCATCGACGCCGAGGCGCGCGCCGGCCTGGAAGCGCACGTCGCCGCGATGCAGGCCCGCGGCGCGCGCATCACCCGCCTGCCGCTGCCGGCCGCGTGCGCGCACGGCACCTTCGTCGCGCCGACGATCATCGAGATCGGTGCGCTGTCCGAGCTCGGCCGCGAGCAGTTCGGCCCCATCCTGCATGTGCTGCGCTACCGCGCATCCGAACTGGACGGCCTGATCGACGCCATCAACGCCAGCGGCTACGGCCTCACGATGGGCGTGCACACCCGCATCGACGAGACCGTCGAGCGCGTCGCCGCGCGCGCCCATGTCGGCAACCTGTATGTGAACCGCAACATCATCGGCGCAGTGGTCGGCGTGCAGCCCTTCGGCGGCGAGGGCCTGTCGGGCACCGGCCCCAAGGCGGGCGGGCCGCTCTACCTGCACCGCCTGCTCGCACGCACGCCCGGGCCCGTGCTGGGCGACGGGGCGGTCGCGGTGAGCGACAGCGACGAGACCCGCGCCGCCGACGCCGCGCTCGCCGCCTTCCTGGAATGGCTGGACGGCGCCGGCCGCGGCCTGGTGGAGGGCGACGAGCTGGCGGTG
>JARRBR010000113.1 GCA_029982755.1 Rhodocyclaceae bacterium | reverse complement strand
CAGCATCGGCGCGCCGCTGGCGGCGTGGCGCACGACGAACATGTCGGCCTGCATCGCGCACAGGTTGTCGACGGTGTCGAGCAGGCTCTCGCCCTTGGCGGCCGAGCTGGTGTTGATGTTGAGGTTCACCACGTCGGCCGACAGGCGCTTGGCGGCGATCTCGAAGGTGGTGCGGGTGCGTGTCGAGTTCTCGAAGAACAGGTTGAACACGCTCTTGCCGCGCAGCAGCGGCAGCTTCTTGACCTCGCGCTCCGCCACTTCGGTGAAGGGTGCGGCGGTGTCGAGGATGGCGGTGATGATGTCGCGCGGCAGACCGTCGAGTGTCAGCAGGTGCTGCAGTTCGCCGTGCTTGTTGAGCTGGGGATGGCGCATCGGGCGGGCCTCGGTGTCAGCGAGTGGGCGGGAAAGGGGGGGCGGGGGCATGTCGGGACGGGCGTCGCGATCAGGCGCGCTGGGTCAGCATCAGCGTGAAGCGGCCGGCGTCGTCGCGCTGCAGTTCGAGGTTCTGGTCGCGCGGCAGGGGCTCGTCCAGGGTATGGGCGCAGTAGCGCGCGGCGATCGGCAGTTCGCGGCTGCCGCGGTCGACCAGCACCGCGAGCTCGACCACGCCGGGGCGGCCGAAGTCGAACAGCTCGTTGAGCGCGGCGCGCGTGGTGCGGCCGGTGTACAGCACGTCGTCGACCAGGATCACGTGCGCGCCGTCCACGTCGAAGGGGATCTCGGTGCGCTGCGGCCGGGCGTGCAGGCCCTTGCTGCCGTAGTCGTCGCGGTAGAAGGAGACGTCGATCGCGCCCAGCGGCTGGGCGATGCCGAGCTCCCGGTGCAGGCGCTCGGCCAGCCACAGGCCGCCGGTGTAGATACCCACGAGCGCGGTGGCGGGGGTGACGTGGGGGCGGATCTGCTCGGCGAGCTGCCGGCACAGGGCTTCGGCATCAAGGTCTTTCATGGCGTCGTGTGTCCAGGAAGGTTTGCAGGATGATGCGGGCGGCTTCGGCGTCGAGCGCCGCCTTGCGCTCGCGCCAGTCGCGACGTCCGGCCGCGGCGAGCCCGGCGTCGGCGGCGACCGAGCTCAGGCGCTCGTCGGCGGTGAATACCGGCAGGCCGAAGCGGCCGTGGAGCTGGTTGGCGAAGCGCCGGCAGCGCGCGGTGAGTTCTTGCGCGCTGCCGTCGAGATGGGTGGGCAGGCCGACGACCAGCGCGACCGGGCGCCATTCGGCGAGCAGCGCGGCGATGGCCTTGAAGCGGGCGTCGTTCGACTCGGCGTGCACCGTGGTCAGCGCGCTGGCCTGGCCGGTCTCGAGCTCGCCGGTGGCGATGCCGATGCGGGCGAGGCCGAAGTCGAAGCCGAGCAGGGTGCCGCGGGCGGGCAGATCGGCCGCCGAGGCCGTCGGCGCCGAAGGAACGGAAGCGGGCTGGCTGGCCGGGAGATCCACGCTGCGCTGGGCGGCTCCTGCCGCGTCAGGCATGTCCGGCGACATCGCTGAGGTTGGCGAAATCGATGCCGAGCTTCTGCATCGCGGCGGCGAGGCGCTCCTCGGGCGGCAGGTCGAACACGATCGCCATGTCGGCGGGGACGGTGAGCCAGGCGTTGTCGAGCAGCTCCTGCTCGAGCTGGCCGGCGGCCCAGCCGGCATAGCCGAGGGTTACGAGGACGTCCTTCGGTTCGCCGCTGGCGCCGATCGCCTGCAGCACGTCGCGGCTGCTGGTGAGCCCGATCTCGTCGCTGACCTTGAGCGTGGAGTGCCATTCGCCGAGCGGGCGGTGCAGCACGAAGCCGCGGTCGGTCTGCACCGGTCCGCCGAAATACACCGGCTGGTTGGCGAAGCCCTCGGCCTCCAGCGGCAGTTCGATGCGCTCGAACAGCGTGGCGAGGGTCATGTCGATCGGCCGGTTCATGATGACGCCGAGAGCGCCCTGGTCGTTGTGCTCGGCGATGTAGGTCAGGGTGCGCGCGAAGTGGGGATCTGCCATGTTGGGCATGGCGATCAGGAAGTGATGCGTGAAGTTGGCCGTGGGCGTGTCCATGCGCGGCATTTTACGCCGATCGGCTGGGTTCTTGGCGTGGGTGCGATGTCCGGATGCGGGCTCGTGCGATTGCCGCGGGTGAGCGATAATCCAAACCTCTTTGTCCTGGACAAAATGATGCCTTCCACCCTCGTCTGGTTCCGCCGCGACCTGCGCAGCTTCGACCATGCGGCGCTCTACCACGCCCTGCGCTTCGCCGATCGCGTGCACTGCGCCTTCGTCTTCGATACTGCGATCCTCGACGCGCTGCCCTCGCGCCAGGACCGCCGCGTCGAGTTCATCCACGCCAGCCTGGCCGAACTGGACGCGGCGCTCGACGTCATGGCGCGTGCGGCGGGGGCAGCCGGCGGCGGGCTGATCGTGCGCCACGGCCGCGCCGAGGACGAGATCCCGCGTCTGGCGCGCGAACTGGGCGTCGACAAGGTCTTCGCCAACCGCGACTACGAACCCGACGCGATCGTGCGCGACAGCCGGGTCGCGCAGGCGCTGGCCGGGGACGGGATCGGCTACGAGGACTTCAAGGACCAGGTGATCTTCGAGCGCGACGAGGTCCTGACCCAGGCCGGCAGGCCCTTCGGCGTGTTCACGCCGTACAGGAACGCGTGGCTGAAAAAGGTCGACGACTTCCAATTGAGATCCTATCCGGTGGAGAGATACGCCGCGCATCTGGCGCCGAAACCGGCCGGCGAGACCCTGCCTAGCCTGGCCGACATCGGCTTCGAACCCACCAACCTTGCCGCGCTGAACATGCCGCTTGGGATGAGCGGCGGGCGGCGGCTGTTCGAGGACTTCGCCGCGCGCATCGACCGCTACAAGCGCGCGCGCGACTTCCCGGCGGTGAAGGGCGTCAGCTACCTGTCGACCCACCTGCGCTTCGGCACGGTGTCGATCCGCCAGCTCGCGGCGCACGCTCGCGCGCATGGCGGCGAAGGGGCCGAGACCTGGCTGTCGGAGCTGGTCTGGCGCGACTTCTACCACCAGATCC
The DNA here is from genome assembly GCA_029982755.1 of Rhodocyclaceae bacterium. GTDB lineage: Bacteria > Pseudomonadota > Gammaproteobacteria > Burkholderiales > Rhodocyclaceae > Thauera. Next base: position 7,390 of record JARRBR010000113.1, on the reverse strand, counting down.
TGTGGCATCACCCGCAGGTCGTCGACCACGCCTTCCGCCCCGAGTACGACGCGGTCGAGTGGGACGACGCCCCCGAGCTCTTCGCCGCCTGGTGCGAGGCGCGCACCGGCTATCCGATCGTGGATGCGGCGATGCGCCAGCTCAACCAGACCGGCTGGATGCACAACCGCCTGCGCATGATCGTCGCCTCCTTCCTCACCAAGGACCTCGGCATCGACTGGCGCCTGGGCGAGCGCTACTTCGCCGCCCACCTGAACGACTACGACCTCGCCGCCAACAACGGCGGCTGGCAGTGGGCGGCCTCGACCGGCTGCGACGCCCAGCCGTACTTCCGCATCTTCAACCCGGTCACCCAGTCCGAAAAATTCGACCCCGAGGGCCGCTTCATCCGCCGCTACCTGCCCGAGCTCTCGCGCGCGCCCGACAAGTTTATCCACGCCCCGTGGACCATGGGCGGCATCGACCAGACCGCGTGCCGGACGAAGATCGGCGTCGATTACCCCGGCCCTATCGTCGACCACGCCGCCGCGCGGGTACGCACGCTGCAGCGCTTCGGGGTGGTGAAGAACCAGGGCTAAGCCGTCCCGGTTCTCCGCTCTGTGCCTCCCAGAAATTCCCCCAGGCGAGGCCGTGGGACCGGGGTGGCGGTCGCCAACTTCAGGAGCGCCGAGGTGGAGGGCGTCGCGGGGGAAAACAGGCGACGCGTGTTTGAGGCGCGCAGCGCCGAGTTTGCGTCGCCGCCCCCGCGATGTCCTCCGCCGAGGGCAGCCGAAGGCCGCGAGTGCAGGCGGCGACCGCCACCCCGGTCCCGCGGCCGGATCGCAGCCGCGGCAACTCCCCCCGCGGCGCCGGTTGCCCCAGGCCCGCGGCGGCGGCGTTGTAGCCCTGCCATCCATCCCCCGAACGCCGCGCGCCCCGTTCGATTGCGGGACAATGAGGCCCCGTCACCCCTCACCGGACGCCCCGCCATGACCGCCTCCGCCTTCGACTTCGACCGCCTCATCGACCGCCGCAGCCTGCCGAGCGAGAAGTGGGGCCGCTACGCCGGCCGCGACGTGCTGCCGCTGTGGGTCGCCGACATGGACTTCGCCGCCCCGCCCGCGGTCATCGACGCCCTGCACCGGCGCATCGACCACGGCGTGTTCGGCTACACCGACGCCTGGTCCTCGCTGGTCGACGCGGTGGTCGACGGCCTGCAGCGCGACCACGGCTGGACGATCCAGCCCGACTGGCTGGTGTGGCTGCCGGGCGTGGTCGCCGGCTTCAACCTCGCCTGCACGATCGCCGGCCAGCCCGGCGACGGCGTGCTCACCGCCACGCCGGTCTATCCCCCCTTCCTCAGCGCCCCCGCCAACACCGGCCGTGTGCTGCAGGGCGTCGAGCTGGTGCTGCGCGACGGACGCTGGCAGTGGGACTGGGACGCACTGGAGGCGGCATGCACGCCCGCGACCCGGTTGCTGCTGCTGTGCAGTCCGCACAACCCGGTGGGACGGGTGTTCGACGAGGACGAGCTGCGCCGGCTGGCGGATTTCGCCGAACGCCACGACTTGCTCGTGTGCTCCGACGAGATCCACTGCGGCCTGGTGCTGGACGCGTCGCGTCCGCACCGTCCGCTCGCCGCGCTGGCCGAAGCCAGCGCGCGGCGCACGATCACGCTGATGGCGCCGTCCAAGACCTGGAACATCCCGGCGCTTTACTGCGCCTTCGCAGTGATCCCCGATGCCGCGCTGCGCCGCCGCTATCGCCACGCGATGCGCGGCATCGTGCCGCATGTGAACGTGCTCGGCATGGTCGCCGCGGAGGCGGCCTATCGCGACGGCGACCCCTGGCGGCAGGCCTTGCTCGCCTACCTGCGCGTCAACCGCGACCACGTCGCGGAGGCGGTCGCCGCGCTTCCGGGGCTGTCGATGACCGCCCCGGAAGCGACCTACCTGGCCTGGATCGACTGCCGGGACATGATGGCCGCGCGCGGCATCGCCGACCCGGCCGCCTTCTTCGAGGCGGCCGGTGTCGGCCTGTCGGACGGTGCCGCGTTCGGCGCGCCGGGCTTCCTGCGGCTCAACTTCGGCTGCCCGCGCACGACCCTCGACCAGGCGCTGGCGCGCATGGCGCGCGCGCTCGAGGACTGATCAGGCCGTCGCGAGCAGGTCCGCTTCCTCGCGCTCCTTCGCCCGCGTGTAGCCCGCCACCAGCGCCAGCAGTTGCTCTTCCTGGTAGGGCTTGCCGAGATAGTGGCTGGCGCCGACTTCCTCGGCATAGCGGCGGTGCTTCTCCGCCAGGCGCGAGGTGATCATGATCACCGGCAGGTGGCGCAGGCGGGCGTCGGCGCGGATATTGCGGACGAGGTCGAAGCCGTCCATGCGCGGCATCTCGATGTCCGACAGCACGACGTCGGGCACGGTGTCGATGAGCTGCTCGAGCGCATCGACGCCGTCCTTGGCGGTGAGCACGCGGTAGCCTTCGCGCTCCAGCAGGCGGCCGGTGATCTTGCGCACGGTCAGCGAGTCGTCCACCACCATCACCGTGGGCAGGTGCAGCGGCGCCGGCGCCTCGCTCGCCGGGGTCTCGCCGGGCTCACCGGCGTCCGCCTGCGCCAGGCTGCGGCTGGCGAGCGCGACCGGGTTCAGGATCAGCACGATCTCGCCGTCGCCGAGCACGGTGGCGCCCGACATGCCGACGATGCGGGTGAGCTGCGGCCCGGCGTTCTTGACGATGATTTCCTGGTTGCCGCGGAGGCCGTCGACGTGCAGCGCCAGCGTCTGCGCGCCGGCGCGCAGCAGCAGCACCCAGTTGTAGCGCTGCTCGACCGGTCGTGCCTCGCGGTCGCCGAGCAGGCGCGGCAGGTAGCGGTAGGGGAAGCGTTCGCCCTGCCAGTCGAGGCCGTGCTCGTCCTGCAGCCTGCGCAGCGCGTCGGGCTTGAGCTCCAGCGCCTGCACGATCATGTTCGAGGGCACCGCCCAGCTGCGCCCGCCCGCTTCCACCAGCAGCGCCTGGGTGACCGCCAGCGTCAGCGGCAGGCGGAGGTGGAAGCGGGTGCCCGCGCCGCGTCGGGAGGACACGTCGACCCGGCCGCCGGCGGCGGCGGTCTGCGCCTTCACCACGTCCATGCCGACGCCGCGGCCGGACACCGCGGAGAGCTCGCTCGCGGTGCTGAAGCCGGAGACGAAGATCAGGTTGGTCAGGCGGCGCTCGTCGGCGTGCTCGTGCGCACCGATCAGGCCGCGCTCGCGCGCGCGGGCGGCGATGCGCTCGAGATCGAGACCGGCGCCGTCGTCGGCGATCTCGATGGCGATCTCGTTGCCCTCCTGGCTCACCGTCAGCACGATGCTGCCGCTCTCGGGCTTGCCGGCAGCGGCCCGCTCGGCGGGCGCCTCGATGCCGTGCGCCACCGCGTTGCGCAGCAGGTGCTCGAGCGGCGCGGCCATCTGCTCCAGCACGCTGCGGTCGATCTCGATGCGGCCGCCGCGCAGGTCGAGGGTGGCGCGCTTGCCGAGCTCGCGCGCGCTCTGGCGCACGACGCGGTACAGGCGGGCGGCGAGGCTGTCGAAGGGCAGCATGCGCACCTGCATCAGCCCCTGCTGCAGCTCGCGCGCCATGCGCGCCTGGCTGTTGAGGGCGAGGTCGGCGCCGTCCAGGTTCTGCAGCAGGTTCTGCTGCACCGTGGTGACGTCGTTGACGCTCTCGGCCATCATCCGCGTCAGTTCCTGCAGGCGGGTGTAGCGGTCGAGCTCGAGCGGGTCGAAGTCGGCCTGATCGCCGCCGGCGAGGGCGATGCGAGACTGCATCTGCACCTCGGCCTGGATCTCGACCTCGCGCAACTGACTGCGCAGGCGGATGACGTTCTCGGTGAGGTCGAGCAGCGAGCGCCGCAGCGTGCGCAGTTCGCCGTTGATGCGGCTGCGCGCGACGCCAATCTCGCCGGCCTGGTTGACGAAGCGGTCGACCAGTTCGGCGCGCACGCGCAGGGTCGGGCTGCTCAGGGCCTCGGCCTCCTCGGCGCGTTCCGCCTCGGGGGCGGCGGTCGGCGCGGGTGCCTCGCCGGCGAGCTCGGTCGCGGCCGCGGCAGGCGCCGCCGGCTCGCCGAGCGCCAGCGCGTCGATCAACTGCTCGCAGCGATCGAGGCCGAGCGTGAGCTCATCGACCAGCGCGGCGGGTGCCTCCTGTGCGGACACGCCGTCCTCGAGCCGCGACTCGAGCTGGTGCAGCAGCGCACCCAGGGCCATCGCGCCGGCCATGCGCGCGCTGCCCTTGAGCGAGTGCAGCAGGCGGGCGACGCCGCGCGCCGGCTCGGCGCTGCCTGGCATCTCGCGCCAGCGGCGCAGGGTCGCGTGCAGCTCGGTGGTCGTTTCTGCCGCCTCCTCGAGGAAGATGGGCAGCAGCGCGTGGTCGATGTCGTCCGCGGGCACGGGTTCGGCGACCGCCGGGCGTCTGGGCGCGGCGGGGGCCGCCGGCAGCGGTGGCGGAACCGGCATGGCCGGCACCGTTGCGACCTCGTGCGCCGGCGCCAGGGGGGCCTGCGGCACGGCGTCGAGCGCGGCGACGAGCTCGGGGCTGGGCTTGGGCTGCCGCGTCTCCAGCACCTGGACGAGCATCGCGCGCAGCGTGTGCGCCGCGTCGGCGAGCAGCGCCAGGTCGTTGGTCCGGGCCGCGGCGCCGGCGTCGATCAGGCGCTCGATTGCATTCTCCAGCGCCCGCCCGAGCTGGTGCATCGCCGGGACGTGGGCAGTCCCGGCGATGCCGGCGAGGGTGTGCGCGGCGCGCAGGGCAGCGCTTGCCGGCGGTCGCGGGGCAGCGCTGCGCAAGGCGTGCAGCTCGGCATCGAGGGTGTCGAGGTGCTGGGCGGCTTCGGCGCAGAACAGCTCGTACAGGGCGCGCGACAGTTCGATGTCGCCGATGCGCAGCACCTCGGGCGCCTCCGTGGCGACGGGCGGGGTCGTCTCGTGGGCGCCGGCCTCCGCCGTCGTGCCTGCGGCCGGGACGCTGGCGGCAGCGGGCGCCGCGGGCAGCTCGAATTCGTCGTCGATCGCGAAGCCGATGTCCTCGCCCGCCAGGCCGAACTCGGTGATGGCCGGCAGTTCCGGCACGTCGGGCCACGGACCGGCCTCCGCCGCCGCTGCGGCATCGGCCGCTGCCGGCGGGGTCAATGCCGGCTCCTCGGATGCATCCAGGTCGAGGAGGACGAGTTCGTCCGCGGTGTCGCCGTCGGCGAGCTTCCAGGTCTCGTCGAGCATGGCCTCGTAGGACCAGTCGGCGTCCTCGGACGCGGCAGCCGCCGTGGGCGCCGCGCTCGGGAGCTCGGCCGCGTGCGGGGCGGCGGGCGCCTCGAGCGGAGGCGTTTCGGCCGCGCACAGGCGTTCGGCCTCGGCCACCAGCTGGGCGGCGTCCACCGGCTCGGCCCCGGCGCTGCTCAGGCGCTCGATCCAGGTCGAGAAGAGCCGCTCGCCGGCGTCGATGAAGGCGATCAGGGCGGGGGTCACCGGCCAGTCGAGCTGCAGCCAGCGGTTGAGCGTCTGCTCCACCGCCCATGCGGTGTCGCCGAGCTGCGCGAGCCCGACCATGCGGCCGCTGCCCTTGAGGGTGTGGAAGCCGCGCCGGATCGTCACCAGCTCGTCGGTCGCGGCCGGGTCGGCGCGCAAGCCCTGCAGGCGGTCGCGCTGGGTGGCGAGGACGTCGGCCGCTTCCTCGAGGAAGATGGCCAGCAGTTCGGCATCGACCTCCGGCTCGCTTGCCGCGGCAGTCGCAACCGCTTCCGCGACCGGCGCCGCTAAGGGCGGGGCCGTCGGGGCTGCGCATTCGGATGCAGCGCCAGCGAGCTCGAGCTCTTCCAGGTTCTCGAGGCTCTCCAGGTCCTCCAGGTCCTCGATCAGTGTGATCGCGGCCTCGTCCTCGTCCTCGTCCTCTTCGGCGGCGAGCGCCACTGCTTCCGCAACGGATTCGGGCGCCGCCGTGGGTTCCGGCTCGACCACCGTTTCGGGCTCGACTACCGCTTCGGGCTCGACCACCGCTTCGGGTTCGGCCACGTCCGCGACGGCAGGCAGGGCGTCTTCCGGGGCGGGCGCCGGCTCGGCAGCGGCGGGTTCGGCAACGGCTTCGGGAACTGCGGGTTCGGCAAGGGCGGGATCGGCGAGGGACTCGACCGCTGCCGGCGCACGCTCCGGCGCGGGCGCCGGCGACGGGAGCGGCGCTTGCGGCCGGGTGTCGAGCAGGTCCTGAAGGGCCGAGCCGCCGCGCGGCAGGGCTTCGAGGTGGAAGCCGAGCGCGGAGAGCTGGTGGGCCAGGGCTTCGAATTCGGCCTGGCCGGCGGCGCCGTCGTCGTCGCCGAGGGCGGCGATGCGGGTTGCCGCATCGCGCACGAGGGCGAGCGCCTCGCCTTCGCCCAGCACGTTCAGCGCACCGGTGATCTGCTGCAGCGGTTCGTGCAGCCGTTGCAGGGCCTCGCGCCGCGCCGGATTGCGGAAGAAGTCGTCAAGTGCCTGTTCGACCTGGGCGAGGCTGGCGAGCATCTCCTTCGACAGCTGCTCGAGGAGGGCCTTGTCCTGTGCCGCGGCGGCGCCGGCGTCGGGGGCAGCGTCCGCTTCGGCGGCCAGGGCTTCGCCGCGCCGCAAGGCCTGCAGGCGCTGCAGCATGGTCTCGACCCGGGCACCGAAACCGGCTGCCGGCGGGCGACGCTCGAGGCCGGCCTCGAGCAGCAGCAGCGCGGTCGCGACTTCCATCGCGGCCGCATCCGCGAACAGCAGCGGGTCGCGGCGCAGCCAGCGGGTGAAATCGAGCACGCCCGCCACCAGGGCTTGCGTCGCAGGGCGGCCGAGCGGTGCCGCCGGCGCTTCCATCGCCGCGATCGCGTCCTCGAAACGCGCGAGCGCCACCGCGGTGCCGGTGCAGAAGTCATCCCAGTGCGCGCGCGCGCTCGCCAGCTGGCGGTGGAGGGTGTCGAGCAGCGGGGCGCTGGGCGTGCCGCTGACCGCCGCCCCGGCTTCGGGCAGCAGGGCGTCGAGCTGCCAGCATTCGCGCACCGCGCGCTGTTGTTCGGTGGTGACCGGGCAGTGCGCGATCTGGTACAGCAGCTCGCGCAGCAGGCGGTCGGGCGCCGCGGGCGTGCCCGCCAGCAGGCGGCGGAACTGGGCGTCGATCTGGGTGCAGAGGCGCTTGACCCCGGGCTCCGGCTGCAGGCTGCCGTCGATCAGCGCATCGTAGAAGGCCAGACTCGCCCACCACAGGCTGCGTGCCGCGGGGTTGTGCTGCTGCGACTCGACCTCGGCGATCGCCTCGCGCATCGCGTGCGCGCCGTCGCCGTCCGCGCCCTTGCGCAACCACTCCAGCAGACCGCGCTCGAAGCGGCTGCGCGCGCTGCGCAGGGCCAGCACGGCAGCCTCGGGCGTCGCCGGCCCGG
>JARRBR010000112.1 GCA_029982755.1 Rhodocyclaceae bacterium | reverse complement strand
CGCGGTGTCGGCTCCAGCGGAACGCGCTGCCGGGTCTCCCGCCGCCGAGGCGCAACTGCCGCCGGTCGAGGCCCTGACGCTCGAGTCCGACTTCACCGCCTTCCTGAAGGAGGAGGTGAGCGAGGCGCTGCGGCGCAAGGCCCTGCACAAGCTCTTCGCCGATCCCCATTTCAACCGCATGGACGGACTCGACGTCTACATCGACGACTATTCGCTGCCCGATCCGATCCCGCCCGAGGCCATGGCCAAGCTCCAGCACGCGCGCGAGTGGCTGATGGCGAACGCGCCGGAGGCCGATGCGGAGGCGGCGGCTTCGTCCGCGGGACAGGCCGCGGTCGCGCGGCCGGAGGACGAGGACGCGCCCGTGTGCGACGGCGCGGACGGCGGACCTGAAGACGCCCGGCCGGCGGACGATCGCGCAGCGGAGCGGGGCGCCGCGGCGGACGAGGCGTGCGCGGACGGGAAGGACGGGAAGGACGGGAAGGACGATGGCCGCCGTACGGGCCTTGGGATGCAGGGCGGAGACGATGCGCTTCCCGCGGCCATTCCTTCCGCCGGGTGCGCGGCGATCCGGCCGCGACAAAAAGCACCCTGAGGGACAAATTGTTCCGCCTGCTGGATGTCTTGTCCTGGTAGGTGGGTTTTTGGCGGTCCTGGACGGCGTTTTTCTCTGTGGATGCTGGCCTATGAACTGCTTTGCTTAAGTGGATCGATGGAAGGAAACATGTCCGACAGCCACCAGCCGAGTTCCCGGGTTCATCTCTGCGACTGCAACCGCAGCTTCGCGCTCGACGCCGAGCGCCTCGCGCCGGCGGCCTGCCACCACGCCCTGTGCGGGCTCGAGTTGCCGGCACTCGAAGCCTCGCTCGCGCGCGGGCAGCGCGTGCATGTCGCCTGTACGCAGGAGACCGCGCTGTTCGGCGAACTCGCCGAAGCGCAGGGCGCCGGTGAGCGCATCCGCTTCTTCAACCTGCGCGAGAACGCAGGCTGGTCGGTGGAGTCCGCCGCCGCCACGCCCAAGCTCGCCGCGCTGATCGCCGCCGCGACCACGCTCGCCGATCCCGAGCCGGTGCCGGCGGTGCAGATGTCCGCCGGGCGCAGCCTGCTGATCGTCGGCGAGGCGGGCGCGGCGCTGGGCTGGGCAGAGCGCCTGGCCGACAGCTTCGAGCCGGCGGTGCTGATCACCGCGCGCACGCCGGATGCCGAGCTGCCGGCGGTCAATGCGTACCCGGTGTGGTCGGGCAGGCCGGTGAGGCTCTCCGGCCACCTCGGCGCCTTCGAGCTCGAATGGACGCAAGAGAACCCGATCGACCTCGAGCTGTGCGTGCGCTGCAACGCGTGCGTGAAGGCCTGTCCCGAAGGCGCGATCGGCTGGGACCTGCAGGTCGATGTCGACGCCTGTCGCAGTCACCGCGCCTGCGTCGCCGCCTGTGGTGAGATCGGGGCGATCGACTTCGCGCGTGCCGACGTGGCGCGCAGCGAACGCTTCGACCTCGTGCTGGACCTGTCCGCGGAGCCCTTGCTGAAGCGCGTCGAGTTGCCCGACGGCTACGCCGCGCCGGGGCGCGATCCCTTCGATCAGGCGCTTGCGGTGCAGGCGCTGGGGGAATTCGTCGGCGAGTTCGAGAAGCCGCGCTACGTCGCCTTCGAGGCCGGCCTGTGCGCGCACAGCCGGGCGAAGAAGCTCGGCTGCACGAACTGCATCGAGGCCTGCGCCACCGAGGCGATCCGCAGCAATGGCGACGTGATCGCGGTCGATCCGTATCTGTGCAAGGGCTGCGGCACCTGCAGCACGGTGTGCCCCTCGGGCGCGCTGTCCTTCCAGTACCCGCGCGTGCCCGAGCTCGGCCAGCGCGTGAAGACGCTGCTCGCCGAATACGCCCGCGCCGGCGGCACCGACGCCTGCCTGCTGTTTCACTCCGCCGAGGCTGGCAGCGCCGCCATCGCACGCCTGGCCCGCCGCGGTCGCGGCCTGCCGGCGCGGGTGATCCCGGTCGAGGTGTGGAGCGCGGATGCGGTCGGGCTGGACCTGATGCTCGGCAGCCTCGCGCTCGGCGCCTGCCAGGTGGCGGTGCTCGCCGCCGGCAGCCACGACGCGGCGCCGCTCAAGGCCCAGGCCGGCTACGGCCAGACTATCCTTTCCGCGCTCGGCTACGCCGGCGAGCACCTGCGCGTGATCGAGGCCGACGCCGACGACTGGCAGACGCTCGAGACCGCGCTCTACGATTGGGCGCCCGCTGCCGGCGTCGCTGCGCCCGCGCGCTTCCAGCTGCTGCCGAAGAAGCGCGAGACGCTCGACTTCGCGCTGCGCCACCTGGTCGCCCACGCGCCCGCGGCGGCCACGCCGGACGGTCTGCCAGCGGCGATCGCGCTCAAGGCCGGCGCGCCCTTCGGCCAGGTGACGGCCTCGGACGCCTGTACGCTGTGCATGTCCTGTACCGGAGCCTGTCCGGCGGGCGCGCTGCGCGCGGCGACCGACGCCTACCGGCTCGAATTCGTCGAGAAGAACTGCCTGCAGTGCGGGCTGTGCAAGGTTTCCTGTCCGGAGTCCGCGATCACGCTCGAGCCGCGACTGCTGCCCGGCGAGTACGGCACCGAAGGCGCACGCAAGGCGCGCACCCTGCGCGAGGCCGACATCTTCCACTGCACCGCCTGCGGCAAGGCCATGGGCGCTGCGCCGCTGATCGAATCCATGATCGCCCGCCTGTCCGGGCATTCGATGTTCGCCGGCGAGGCCGAGCGCGCGCGCCTGCGCATGTGCGCCGACTGCCGGGTGATCGACATGATGAAGACTGAATCTGCCGTGAAGGCCTGGGACCTGAGCGAATGAGCGAGGCAATTTCCATCCAGCCGCAGCCGACCTGGTCGGACGAGGACCGCGCGCGCGCCGAGCACTACGCGCTGATCGCGCGCCTGTTCCACGCCGCGCCCGATGCCGCGCTGCTGGCGGCGCTCGCGCAGGCGGGGCAGACCCTCGGTGGCGATCAGGGCGACCTGCCGCGCGCCTGGGCCGCCTTGGGCGCCGCTGCGCGGGCAATGCCGCTTGCGGCGGTGGCCGACGAGTTCGACGCGCTGTTCGTCTCGGTCGGCAAGCCCGAGGTGATGTGCAACGGCTCCTGGTACCTGACCGGCTTCCTGCAGGAAGAGCCGCTCGCCGACCTGCGCGACGACCTCGCCGAGCTCGGCCTGGGGCGCCGCCCGGGGGTCACGGAGACCGAGGACCACGTCGCCGCGCTCGCCGAGGTCATGCGCCACCTGGTGCTGACCGGGCCGGACGAGGCCGGGCTGGCGCGCCAGCGGCAGTTCTTCGACCGCCATCTCGCGCCCTGGTACGCGCAGTTCGCCGGCGCGCTGGCGGCGGCGCCGGGGGCGGATTTCTACGCGAAGGTCGGCGGCCTGCTGGCGGCCTTCATGGACATCGAGCGCCAGGCGTTCGACATGCTGGAGGCGGAAGCGCGCTGAGCGCGGCCGCCATGGAATGGATGCGGTGCGGGCGAGGGCCTGCGCCGCGAATCGAGGGGAGAGCGAGGATGAAGGACGAAAACACCAAGCTGTCGCGCCGCAACTTCCTGGCCGCGATCGGTGCCGGCGGGGCTGCCGGTGCTGCCGCACTGGCCGCGACCGCCGCGCAGGCCACGCCGGTGACCGCCAAGGTGGTCGAGGACGCACGCCGCGAGGCCGCCGACCGGGGCGTCAGCGCGCACATGCGCAACTACTACCGCACGACGCGGATCTGAGGAGGACGCGAGGATGTTGACCAGGAAATCCGCGACCGCCGCCACGAGCGCGCGGCGCCTGCGCGGCGCCGCCGCCCGCCAGCTCGGCCAGACCATGGACCGCCGCGCCTTCCTCAAGCGCTCCGGCCTCGGCGTGGGCGCCGGCGCGCTCGCTACCCAGCTGCCCTACAACTTCATCGGCGCCGCCGACGCCGCCGCGCCCGCGGGCGCCTCGCGCGGCGAGGGCAAGGCCGAGGTCCGCCGCACCGTGTGCACGCACTGTTCGGTCGGCTGCGCCAGCGACGCCGTCGTGCGCAACGGCGTGTGGGTGCATCAGGAGCCGGTGTTCGACTCGCCGATCAACCTCGGTTCGCACTGCGCCAAGGGCGCTGCCCTGCGCGAGCACGGCCACGGCGAGTACCGCCTGAAGTACCCGATGAAGCTGGTCGACGGCAAGTACCAGAAGATCTCGTGGGAACAGGCGCTGAACGAAGTCGGCGACCGCCTGCTGAAGATCCGCGAGGAGTCCGGCCCGGACGCCGTTTACTTCATCGGCTCATCGAAGCACAACAACGAGCAGGCCTACCTGCTGCGCAAGTTCGTGTCCTTCTGGGGCACCAACAACACCGACCACCAGGCGCGCATCTGCCACTCCACCACCGTGGCGGGCGTGGCGAACACCTGGGGTTACGGCGCGATGACCAACTCCTACAACGACATGCAGAACGCGAAGGCGATGCTGTTCATCGGCTCGAACGCGGCCGAGGCGCATCCGGTGTCGCTGCTGCACATCCTGCACGCCAAGGAAAACGGCGCGAAGATGATCGTGGTGGATCCGCGCTTCACCCGCACGGCGGCCAAGGCCCACCAGTACATCCGCATCCGCTCGGGCACCGACGTGCCCTTCCTGTTCGGCCTGCTGTACCACATCTTCCAGAACGGCTGGGAAGACAAGCAGTACATCGAGGATCGCGTGTTCGGCATGGACAAGATCCGCGAGGAGGTGCTCGCCAAGTGGACGCCGGACAAGGTCGAGGAGGCCTGCGGCGTGCCCGAGGACCAGATGCTGCTGGCCGCGCGCACCATGGCCGAGAACCGCCCGAGCACCATCGTCTGGTGCATGGGCCAGACCCAGCACTCGATCGGCAACGCGATGGTGCGCGCCTCCTGCATCCTGCAGCTCGCGCTCGGCAACATCGGCAAGGCGGGCGGCGGCGCCAACATCTTCCGCGGCCACGACAACGTGCAGGGCGCGACCGACGTCGGCCCCAACCCCGACTCGCTGCCCGGCTACTACGGCCTGGCGACCGGCTCGTGGAAGCACTGGTGCAGCGTGTGGGGCGTGGACTACGAGTGGGTCAAGAGCCGTTACGTGTCTCAGGAGCTGATGGAGAAGTCCGGCATCACCGTGTCGCGCTGGATCGACGGCGTGCTCGAGAACAAGGACCTCATCGACCAGCCTGCCGGCAACCTGCGTGCGGTGGTGTACTGGGGCCACGCCCCGAACTCGCAGACGCGCGGCGCCGAGATGGTCGAGGCGATGAAGAAGCTCGACACCCTGGTGGTGATCGATCCCTATCCACCGCTCGATCCAGTGGCGCGAGAAGGTCATCGAGCCGCTGTTCGAGTCCAAGCCCGACCACACCATCATGTACGCCTTCGCCAAGAAGTTCGGCTGGGCCGAGCAGTTCGCGAAGAACATCAAGGTCGAGAAGGACGCCCAGGGCTGGGACGAGCCGAGCATCGAGGACACGCTGCGCGAGATCAACCGCGGCACGTGGACCATCGGCTACACCGGCCAGTCGCCCGAGCGCCTCAAGCTGCACATGAAGAACATGCACACCTTCGACGTGAAGACGCTGAAGGCGGTGGGCGGTCCGTGCGACGGCGAATACTTCGGCCTGCCCTGGCCGTGCTACGGCACGCCCGAGATGAAGCACCCGGGCACGCCCAACCTCTACGACACCTCCAAGCACGTCATGGACGGCGGCGGCAACTTCCGCGCCAACTTCGGCGTCGAGAAGGACGGCGTGTCGCTGCTCGCCGGCGAGGGCTCGGCCTCCAAGGGCGCCGACCTGCAGATGGGCTACCCCGAGTTCGACCACGTGCTGCTCAAGAAGCTGGGCTGGTGGGACGAGCTCACCGAGGCCGAGAAGGCCGCGGCCGAGGGCAAGAACTGGAAGACCGACCCCTCCGGCGGGATCATCCGCGTCGCCATGGTCAACCACGGCTGCCATCCCTTCGGCAACGCCAAGGCGCGCGCGGTGGTGTGGAACTTCCCCGACCCCGTCCCGCAGCACCGCGAGCCGATCTATTCGCCGCGCCCGGACCTGGTCGCCAAGTACCCGACCCACGACGACAAGATGAAGTTCTGGCGCCTGCCGACCCTGTACAAGTCGATGCAGGAGAAGGTGAAGGACATCTCGAAGGATTACCCGCTGGTGATGACCTCCGGCCGCCTGGTCGAGTACGAGGGCGGCGGCGAGGAGACCCGCTCCAACCCCTGGCTGGCCGAGCTGCAGCAGGAGATGTTCGCCGAGGTGAACCCGAAGGACGCGAATGACGCGGGTTTTCGCAACGGCGAGTACATCTGGGTCGAGTCGCCGACCAAGGCCCGCCTCAAGGTGCGCGCCCAGGTCACCCAGCGCGTGGCCCCGGGCACCGTGTTCCTGCCCTTCCACTTCTCCGGCTGGTGGCAGGGCGAGGACATGCTCAAGTACTACCCCGAGGGCGCGGCGCCGGTCGTGCGCGGCGAGGCGGTCAACACCGCAACCACCTACGGCTACGACTCGGTGACCATGATGCAGGAAACCAAGACCACCCTGTGCCGCGTGAGCAAGGCCTGAGGGCGAGGAGAATAAGCAATGGGACGCATGAAATTCCTGTGTGACGCCGAGCGCTGCATCGAATGCAACGGCTGCGTCACCGCGTGCAAGAACGAGCACGAGGTGCCCTGGGGTGTGAACCGCCGCCGGGTGGTGACGATGAACGACGGCGTGCCGGGCGAGCGCTCGATCTCGGTGGCGTGCATGCACTGCTCGGACGCGCCCTGCATGGCGGTGTGCCCGACCGACTGCTTCTACAAGACCGAAGACGGCGTGGTGCTCCACGACAAGGACAAGTGCATCGGCTGCGGCTACTGCTTCTTCGCCTGTCCGTTCGGTGCGCCGCAGTTCCCGAACGGCCCGGCGGCTTTCGGCGCGCGCGGCAAGATGGACAAGTGCACCTTCTGTGCCGGCGGCCCGGAGGAAACCGGCTCGGCCGCCGAGTACGAGAAGTACGGCTCCAACCGCCTCGCCCAGGGCAAGCTGCCGCTGTGCGCCGAGATGTGCTCGACCAAGGCGCTGATCGCCGGCGATGCCGACGTGGTGGCCAACATCTTCCGCGAGCGCGTGCTGCGCCGCGGCGGCGGTGCCGAGGTGTGGGGCTGGGATGCCGCCTATGGCGGCGGCGAGCGCAAGCAGGAACGCAAGCAGGAGCGCAAGCGGGAGGGCCAGTCATGAGCACGAGGATCCTGAACCCGCGCGCGCTCGCGGTCCTGGCGGTAACGGCGCTGCTCGGCCTGTCGGCGTGCAGCGAGGTGCCGCAGGTCACGGTGTACGAACAGGGCCAGTACCGCGGCAAGACCGATACCCGCCCCTGGGAAGGCGGCGAGTTCAAGGGCGACCGCGCGGCCTGGGAGAAGGCGCTCAAGGAGCGCGCCCGCGGCCAGAACGAGTACAACCGCATCCAGTGAGGAGAGCGCCATGACGACACAAGCGATGCGGGTGCGGCACGGCGGCTGGCTGGCCGTGCTGCTGCTCGCGCTCATGCTGTGGGCGGCGGCGCTGCCGCTGCAGGCCGCCGAGCCACCGCCCGGCAGCAGCGCGGCGGACCAGGCCGAGCGCCAGGTCGAGCGTCCGCTCAACAACGCGCCGGTGTGGCGCGCGGTACGCTCCGGCGAGGAGCACTTCACCACCGTGCGCGGCCCCGAGGCCGGCGTGCTGATCCAGAGCGAGGGCAACACCTGGCGCCAGCTGCGCAACGGCCCGGTCACGCTCTACGGCGGCTGGCTGCTGATCCTGGTGCCCTCGGCGATCCTGCTGTTCTGGCTGGTCAAGGGCACGCTGAAGCTGCACGGGGCGAAGACCGGGCGCAAGATGCTGCGCTTCTCGGGCTTCGAGCGCTTCGTGCACTGGGGCACGGCGATCAGCTTCCTGCTGCTGGCGGTCACCGGGCTGGCGATCCTGTTCGGCAAGCACGTGCTGCTGCCGCTGATCGGCCACGCCGGCCTGGGCCTGCTGCTCAACGCCGGCAAGCTGGTGCACAACTACGTCGGTCCGCTGTTCGGAGTCTTCGTGGTGCTGATGTTCTTCGCCTTCCTGCGCGACAACGTCTGGCGCCCGATCGACGCGGAGTGGATCCGCCGCGCCGGCGGCCTGCTCGATGGCAGTCACGTGCCCTCGGGGCGCTTCAACTTCGGCGAGAAGACCTGGTTCTGGTTCGGCGTCACCTTCCTCGGCCTCACGGTGGCGATCTCCGGCCTGATCATGGACTTCCCGAACCTGGGCGAGTGGACGCGCGCCGACATGCAGACCGCGAACATCGTCCATGCCATCGCTGCGCTCCTGATGCTGGCGCTGGCCTTCGGCCACATCTACATGGGCACGCTCGGCGCCGAGGGCGCCTACGAGGCGATGAAGACCGGCTACGTCGACGAGACCTGGGCGCGCGAGCACCACGAGCAGTGGTACCACGACATCAAGGCGGGCAAGTCCGGGCGTCCCTGAGGCCGCTGCCGCCTGCTTCCCCCGCCCGGATCCACTCCTCTCCCTTCGGTCCGGGTGCATTTGGCCCTGCAGCGCGTTGCGCGCTGCAGGGCCGTGTTTTTCCCGATGAGGCGGGCGCGCCCGCGGCGCGAGGTCTGCGCTGCGGCCGGCCCGCCGGCGGGCGCTACAATGCCGCCTTGTCCCCTGTCCGGAGCCCGCGATGGCCGAAACCTTCTTTTCTCCCTGTCCGCGCGGACTGGAAAGCCTGCTTGCCGACGAACTCACCGCGCTCGGCGCGCGCGCTGCGCAGGCGGTGCACGGCGGGGTGGGCTGGCAGGGCGACTGGGCGGCCTGCCAGCGCGCGAACCTGGAGAGCCGGCTCGCCACCCGGGTGATGTGGCGGGTGGCGCAGGGGCGCTACCGGGCCGAGGTCGACATCTACAAGCTGGCCTACAGCGTGACCTGGGCGAAGTGGTTCACCGCCGACGACACGATCCGCATCTACGTCACCGCGCAGAAGTCGCCGCTGAAGAGCCTGGAATTCATCACGCTGCGGGTCAAGGACGCGGTGTGCGACCACTTCCGCACCGTCGCCGGCCGCCGGCCGAGCGTGGATACCGCGAACCCGGCGGTGCGCATCCACCTGTTCCTGACCGCCGACACCGCGACGCTGTACATCGACACCTCCGGCGAGCCGCTGTACAAGCGCGGCTACAAGCCGGCCGCGGTGGAGGCGCCGCTGAAGGAGAACCTCGCCGCCGGCATCCTGCGCCTCACCGGCTGGCAGCCGGGCGAGGCCCTGGTCGATCCGATGTGCGGCAGCGGCACCTTCCTGATCGAAGCCGCGCAGATCGCGCTCGACATCGCGCCCGGGCTGGGGCGCGGCTTCGGCTTCGAGCGCCTGCGCATCCACGACCGTGCGGGCTGGGCGGCGTTGCGGCGGGCGGCCGAGCAGCGTCGCAAGCCGGCGCGCGTGCTGCAGATCTTCGGCTCCGACATCGTCGGCGAATGGGTGCGGCGCAGCCGCCTGAACCTGGATGCCGCGGGCCTTGCCGACTGCGTGCGCCTCGATCGCGCCGACGTGCTCGAGCGCACGCCGCCGGCGGCGGAAGGGGTGATGGTGGCCAATCCGCCCTACGGCGTGCGTATCGGCGAGGCGGAGGAACTGGCGGCGTTCTACCCGAAGCTGGGCGATGCGCTCAAGCAGCGCTGGGGCGGCTGGCGTTGCTACTTCTTCACCGCCGACACCGCGCTGCCCAAGGCGATCGGGCTCAAGGCGAGCCGGCGCACGCCGCTGTTCAACGGTGCGCTCGAATGCCGGCTGTACGAGTACCGCATGGTCGCCGGCAGCAACCGCGAGCGCACGCCGCAGCCGCAGGCCTGAGCCCGCGGCCGGCGCGCAGCCCGCTTACAGGATGTCGAGGTTCTTCAGGCTGCTGCCGACGTCCTGCTCGCCGAGCTTGCTGTACAGCTTGATCTGCAGGCGCAGGTCGTTGATCGAGTCGGCGTTGCGCAGCGCGTCCTCGTAGCTGATCAGTCCGCTCTCGTAGAGGTCGAACAGCGACTGGTCGAAGGTCTGCATGCCCAGTTCGCGCGAGCGCTTCATGATCTCCTTGATCTCGGGCACGTTGCCCTTGAAGATCAGGTCGGCGATCAGCGGCGAATTCAGCATCACCTCGACCGCGGGCACGCGGCCCTTGCGGTCCTTCAGCGGCAGCAGACGCTGCGAGATCATCGCGCGCAGGTTCAGCGACAGGTCCATCAGCAGTTGCGTCCGGCGCTCCTCGGGGAAGAAGTTGATGATGCGGTCGATCGCCTGGTTGGCGCTGTTGGCGTGCAGGGTGGCCAGGCACAGATGGCCGGTCTCGGCGAAGGCGACCGCGTAGTCCATGGTGTCGCGGTCGCGGATCTCGCCCATCAGGATCACGTCGGGCGCCTGGCGCAGGGTGTTCTTGAGCGCGGCCTCCCAGGACTCGGTGTCGATGCCCACCTCGCGCTGGGTCACGATGCAGTTCTTGTGCGGGTGCACGAACTCGATCGGGTCCTCGATCGTGATGATGTGGCCGTAGGTGTTCTCGTTGCGGTAGTCGACCATCGACGCCAGCGAGGTCGTCTTGCCGGTGCCGGTGCCGCCGACGAAGATCACCAGTCCGCGCTTGGCGAGCGCGATCTCGGTCAGCACCGGCGGCAGGCCGAGTTCCTCGAACTTGGGGATCTTCTGCGGGATGGTGCGCAGCACCAGGCCGACGCGGCCCTGCTGCACGAAGGCGTTGGCGCGGAAGCGGCCGATGCCGGCGGGCGAGATGCCGAAGTTGCACTCCTTGCGCGCCTCGAATTCAGCCGCCTGGCGGTCGTTCATGACCGCGCGCGCCAGCTCCGCGGTGTGCTGCGGCTGCAGGGGCTGGTTGGACTGCGGCACGATCTTGCCGTCGATCTTGATCGCGGGCGGAAAGCCGGTGGTGATGAAGAGGTCGGAGCCGTTCTTCTGCAGCATCAGCCGCAGCAGATCGTGCATGAACCTGAGGGCCTGGTCGCGTTCCATGTCTCGATAGCTCCTGCGGTCACGCCGCGAAATTGTCCTTGTTCTGCGCCCGGATGCGCGCCTCGGTCGCCGACACCACGTTGCGGCGGACGAGATCGGCCAGGCACTGGTCCAGCGTCTGCATGCCGACGTTCTGACCCGTCTGGATCGAGGAGTACATCTGCGCGATCTTGTTCTCGCGGATCAGGTTGCGGATCGCCGGGGTGCCGATCATGATCTCGTGCGCCGCCACCCGGCCAGAGCCGTCCTTGGTCTTGAGCAGGGTCTGCGAGATCACCGCGCGCAGCGACTCCGACAGCATCGAGCGCACCATGTCCTTTTCGGCCGCGGGGAAGACGTCGACGATACGGTCGATCGTCTTGGCCGCCGACGAGGTGTGCAGGGTGCCGAACACCAGGTGGCCGGTCTCGGCCGCGGTCAGCGCCAGGCGGATGGTCTCGAGGTCGCGCATCTCGCCCACCAGCACCACGTCCGGGTCCTCGCGCAGCGCAGCGCGCAGCGCGTTGTTGAAGGACATGGTGTCGCGGTGCACCTCGCGCTGGTTGATCAGGCAGCGCTTGGATTCATGCACGAATTCGATCGGATCCTCGACGGTCAGGATATGGCCGTACTCGTTTTCGTTCACGTAGTCGATCATCGCCGCCAGCGTGGTCGACTTGCCCGAGCCGGTGGGGCCGGTGACCAGCACGATGCCGCGCGGCTGGTTGGCGATCTCCTTGAAGATCTTCGGGCAGTTGAGCTCTTCGAGCGTCAGCACCTTGGACGGAATGGTGCGGAACACCGCCGCCGCGCCGCGGTTCTGGTTGAAGGCGTTGACGCGGAAGCGGGCGAGGTTGGGCACGGCGAAGGAGAAGTCGCACTCCCAGGTTTCCTCGAACTGCTTGCGCTGGCCGTCGTTCATGATGTCGTACACCATCGCGTGCACTTCCTTGTGCTCCAGCGGTGGCAGGTTGATGCGGCGCACGTCGCCATGGACCCGAATCATCGGCGGCAGACCGGCCGAGAGGTGAAGGTCGGAGGCCTTGTTCTTGACCGCGAAGGCGAGCAGTTCGGTGATGTCCATGGTGTCGTCTGTACGAGGATGCCCGCGAGGGCAGGAGTGGGGCCGAAATGGGTCAACGTGGCGATGCTATACTTTTCGCCGATCGCCTCCCAAGGAAATAGGCCACGGAATATGACGACAATCGGCGAACGGCTGCAGGCCGTCCACGCCCGCATCGAGGCCGCGGCGCGGGTTGCCGGGCGTGATCCGGCGGCGGTGTCGCTGCTGGCGGTGAGCAAGACCTGGCCGGCCGCTGCGGTGCGCGAGGCCGCCGCCGCCGGTCAGCGCGCCTTCGGCGAGAACTACGTGCAGGAAGGCGTGGACAAGATCGAGGCGCTGCGCGATCTCGCGCTCGAATGGCACTTCATCGGCCCGCTGCAGAGCAACAAGACGCGCCCGGTCGCCAATGCCTTCGACTGGGTGCACGGCATCGACCGGCTGAAGATCGCCGAGCGCCTGTCGGCGCAGCGCGACGTGCATCTGCCGCCGCTCAACGTCTGCATCCAGGTCAATGTCAGCGGCGAGGACAGCAAGAGCGGCGTCGCGCCGGACGAGGTCGCGGCGCTGGCGCAGGCGGTCGCCGCACTGCCGCGGCTGCGCCTGCGCGGGTTGATGTGCATCCCCGAGCCGACCGGGGACGTGGCGCTGCTGCGCGCGCGCTTCGCCCTGCTGCGCCGCCTGCGTGAGCAGCTGGTCGCCACCGGCCTGGCGCTGGACACGCTGTCGATGGGCATGTCGCACGACATCGAGCCGGCGATTGCCGAGGGCGCGACCATCGTCCGCGTCGGCACCGCGATCTTCGGCGAGCGCCACACGGCCGCGGCTGCCGCATAGCCCCATCCAATCCATCCCCCGCTCGGCGCTGCGGCGTAGGGCGGGCCCAGACTGCAGGTCAATCATGAAGATCACCTTCCTCGGCGGCGGCAACATGGCCACCGCTCTCATCGGTGGCATGCTCGAACGCGGCTTCGCCGCCGCCGACATCCAGGTCGTCGAACTCGGCGAGGCGGCGCGTGCCGCGCTCGCGCAGCGCTTCGGCGTGCGCGCGGTCGAGGCCTTCGACGACGCGGCCCTTGCCTGCGAGGTGCTGGTGCTGGCGGTGAAGCCGCAGCAGATGAAGGCCGCGCTGGCGCCGGTCGCCGGCCGGCTGTCCGGCCAGCTCGTGATCAGCATCGCCGCCGGCCTGCGCCTGGCCGATCTCGGCCGCTGGCTGGGCGTGCCCGCCGCCCCCCACACCCGTCTGGTGCGCTGCATGCCCAACACCCCGGCGCTGATCGGCGCCGGCGTCACCGGCCTGTACGCCGACCCCTCGGTGGATGCCGCCGGGCGGGCGGCTGCCGAGCGCATCCTCGCCGCGGTCGGCAGCACGGTGTGGGCGGATGCGGAGGCGCAGATGGATGCGGTGACCGCGATCTCGGGCAGCGGCCCGGCCTACGTGTTCCACTTCATCGAGGCGCTAGAGGCCGCCGGGCGCGCCCTCGGCTTCGACGAGGCGGGTGCGCGCCGGCTGGCGATCGACACCGCGCTCGGCGCGGCGAAGCTGGCGGCGAACTCGGAAGACTCGCCCGCGGTGCTGCGCCAGAAGGTCACCTCCAAGGGCGGCACCACCGAGGCCGCGCTCGCCAGCCTCGCCGCTGCCGGCTGGCACGATGCGCTGGTGGCCGCGGTGAAGGCGGCCGAGGCGCGCGGCCGCGAGCTCGGCGAACAACTCGGCAGGGACTGAGCCATGCTCGCCAACATCCTGCTGCTGGTCGTCAATGCGGTCGCCGGCTTTCTCACCCTGATGCTGCTGGCGCGCTTCTACATGCAATGGCAGCGCATCTCCTTCCGCAACCAGCTCGGCCAGTTCGTGGTCAGCACCACCGACTGGATCGTGCGCCCGCTGCGCCGCTTCATTCCCGGCCTGTTCGGCCTCGACATGGCGAGCCTGCTGCCGGCGTGGGTGGTGCAGGTGCTGCTGGTGGCCTTCGAGCTGAGCCTGCGCGGCGCGGTATTCAGCGGCAATGCCGCGGCGGTGATCGCCGGGCTGTGGGGCGTGGGCCTGATCGAGCTGATCCGGATGATGGTGTATCTGCTGTTCGCGGTCGTGCTCGGCTCGGCGCTGCTGTCCTGGGTCAGCCCGCATTCGCCGCTGGCGCCGCTGCTGAATGCGATCGCCGCGCCCTTCCTGCGCCCCTTCCGCCGTGTGATCCCGACCATCGCCAACGTGGACCTGTCGCCGCTGGTCTTGCTGCTGATACTGCAGATCGTGCTGATGGTGCTCGCCGGCGCGCGCAACGGTTTCGCGCCGCTGCTGTTCGGAGCCTGATTCTCGCATCGACGCCGGCAGGAAAAAGGGGCAGCCGACACCGGCTGCCCCTTTGCGTTCGAGGTCGGCGCCCGGGAGCCGGGCTGGCCTCAGCCCTCGTACATCACCTGGCCTTCGACCAGGGTGTAGCGCACCTTGCCCGGCAGTTCCATGCCGAGGAAGGGCGTGTTCTTGCCCTGGCTGCGGAGACTTTCGCGGGTGATGGTGACGTGCGTGTCGGGGTCGAACACGCACACGTCGCCACGCGCGCCGACCGACAGGTGGCCGGCCTTGGTGATGCCGACGATCTTCGCCGCGTCCGAGGTGATGCGGGCCAGGCCGTCGAGCAGCGACAGGCCGGCGCGGTCGGCCCACTTCAGCGTCAGCGGCAGGAGCAGCTCGAGGCCGGTGGCGCCGGGCTCCGATTCCGAGAACGGCGTCTGCTTGCCGTCGTCGTCCACCGGGGTGTGGTCGGAGCACAGGGCGTTGATGCGGCCCTCGGCCAGCCCCTTGCACAGCGCCTCGCGGTCGCGCTGGCTGCGCAGCGGCGGGATCAGGTGGCAGTTGGGGTCGAAGTAGCCGATGTCCATGTCGCACAGATGCACATGGTTGATCGACACGTCGCAGGTGACGTCCATGCCGTCGGCGCGCGCCTGGTCGATCAGCGCCAGGCCGGCGGCGGAGGACAGGCGGGTGATGTGCAGGCGGGCGCCGGTGGTGCGCGCGAGCTCGAGGTAGGTGAACAGCGCCACCGTCTCGGCCGCGACCGGGATCCCCGACAGGCCGAGACGGGTGGCGACCTCGCCGTCGTGGGCGTGGCCCACGCGCGACAGGAAGGGCGCCAGCGGCTGCAGCCAGACGCGGAAGTCGAAGGTGGCGGCGTACTGCAGCGCGCGCATCAGCACCGCGTTGTCGACCACCGGCACGTTGGCCTGCGAGAAGGCGACGCAGCCGGCCTCGACCAGTTCGGCCATCTCCGACAGGCGTTCGCCCTTGAGGCCGATGGTGAGCGCGCCGACCGGGTAGATGTGGGCGCGGTTCAACTTCTTGGCGCGGTAGGTCAGCATCTCGACCAGGCCGGGTTCGTCCAGCGCGGGGTCGGTGTCGGGCGGGA
This sequence comes from Rhodocyclaceae bacterium, assembly GCA_029982755.1. GTDB lineage: Bacteria > Pseudomonadota > Gammaproteobacteria > Burkholderiales > Rhodocyclaceae > Thauera. Next base: position 430 of record JARRBR010000112.1, on the reverse strand, counting down.
TCGCCAGGCTGGTGACGCCGCCCGCCATCGCCGCTTCCATCTCGGATTCGAGGGTGGCGCGGTACTCGAAGCCGGGCTCGCGCAGGCGCGCGGCGAGGTCGATGAAGCCGGGGGCGACCACCAGCCCGCTGGCGTCGATCGTGCGCTCGGCATGGAAACCGTCCGGGGCCTGGCCGAGGCCGACGATCTTGCCGCCGGAAACGTAGACGTTGCGCACCGCATCGGTGCGATTGGCCGGATCGACGACGCGGCCGTTGGAAATCAGGATGTTCATGCGTGAATCCTTGTGCCTGTGCTGTCCGCGGCTCAGTGGCTGCCGAGCATGCTCATCACCGCCATGCGCACGGCGATGCCGAAGGTGACCTGGGGCAGGATGACCGCCTGCGCGCCGTCGGCCACCGCCGAGTCGATCTCGACCCCGCGGTTCATC
>JARRBR010000111.1 GCA_029982755.1 Rhodocyclaceae bacterium | reverse complement strand
CGCCCAGCAGGCCGCCACCGCCGGCGTCGAGGCCGCGCGCCAGGACCTCGCCCGCCTGCGCGCCGAGCGCGACGCGCTGCGCCTGCAGCGTGCCAACCTGCGCCTGGTGGCGCCGGTGGACGGGCTCGTGGTGCGTCGCGACGCCGACCCCGGCACCACGGTGGTGGCCGGGCAGGCGGTGGTGGACATCGTCGAGCCGGCGAGCGTGTGGATCCACGCCCGCTTCGATCAGCTGCGCGCCACCGGCCTCGGCGCGGAGCTGCCGGCGCGGATCGCGCTGCGCTCGCGCGCCGGCGAGGCGCTTGCCGGCACCGTGCTGCGGGTCGAGCCGCAGGCCGATGCAGTGACCGAGGAGGTGATCGCCAAGGTCGGCTTCGCCCGGCCGCCCGAGCGCCTGCCGCCGCTCGGCGAACTCGCCGAGATCACGGTCGCCCTGCCGGCGCTGCCGGCGCGGCCGGTGGTGCCGAATGCGGCGGTGCAGCGCGTCGACGGCAGGCTCGGCGTGTGGGTGGTCGAGGGCTCGCGCGCGCTGCGCTTCGTGCCGCTGCGCCTCGGCGCGGCCGACCTCGCCGGCCGCGTGCAGGTGCTCGAAGGGCTGCAGGGCGGCGAGCGGGTGGTGGTCTACAGCGAGAAGCCGCTGAAGGCGAGCAGCCGCATCGAGCTCGTCGAGCGCATCCCCGGGGTGGCGTCGTGATCAGCCTCGCCGGGCGCGACATCCTGCATGGCTGGGGCAAGTTCGTGTTCACCGGCCTCGGCCTCGGGCTGCTGATCGGCGTCACGCTGACCATGGCCGGCGTCTATCGCGGCATGGTGGACGACGCCCGCGCGCTGCTCGACAACAGCGGCGCCGAGCTGTGGGTGGTGCAGCAGGACACCCTCGGGCCCTATGCGGAGTCGTCCAGCGTCCATGACGACGTGTGGCGCAGCATCGCCGGCATCGAGGGCGTGGCGCGGGCGGCCAACATCACCTACCTGACCATGCAGGTGCGCCAGACCGGCCCCGGCGCGCGCGACGTGCGCGCGATGGTGGTCGGCGTGACGCCCGACGGCCCCGGCCACCCCGGCCAGCCGGTGCATCTGCTCGCCGGCCGCCACCTCACCCGCGGCCACTACGAGGCAGTGGCCGACATCGCCACCGGCTTCGCCCTCGGCGAGCGCATCCGCATCCGCCGCAACGAGTACACCGTGGTCGGGCTCACCCGGCGCATGGTGTCCTCGGGCGGCGATCCGATGGTGTTCATCCCGCTCAAGGACGCGCAGGAGGCGCAGTTCCTCAAGGACAACGACGCCATCGTGCGCCAGCGCGCGCGCACTGCGCAGAATCCGGCGCTCAACCGCCCCGGCGTGCCCGGCCTGCTCGACGCGGTGATCGCCTCGCAGAGCACCAATCCCTATGTGAACGCGGTGCTGGTGCAGCTCGCCCCCGGCTACGACCCGGAGCGGGTGGCCGAGCCGATCCGGCGCTGGCTGCGGCTCACCGTCTACACCCGGGCGCAGATGGAGGAGATCCTGGTCGCCAAGCTGATCGCCACCTCGGCGCGCCAGATCGCCATGTTCCTGGTCATCCTCGCCGTGGTCAGCGCGGCCATCGTCGCCTTCATCATCTACACCCTGACCCTGGGCAAGATCCGCGAGATCGCGGTGCTGAAGCTGATCGGTACGCGCAACCGCACGATCGCGGCGATGATCCTGCAGCAGGCGGTCGGGCTGGGGCTGATCGGCTTCGTCGTCGGCAAGATCGCGGCGACCTTCTGGGCGCCGGCCTTCCCCAAGTACGTGCTGCTCGAGACCGGCGACACCGTGCGCGCGCTGGTGGCGGTGCTGGCGATCTGCGTGCTCGCCAGCGTGCTCGCGATCCGCGCCGCGCTGCGGGTGGACCCGGCCGAGGCGATCGGGGGCTGAGATGAGCGGCATCCGCATCGAGGGCCTGCGCAAGCGCTACGGCAGCGGCGACACCGCGGTCGATGCGCTCAAGCATGTGGACATGGCGGTGGCGCCGGGCGAGGTGGTCGGCCTGATCGGGCCCTCGGGCTCGGGCAAGAGCACGCTGCTGAAGTGCCTGGGCGCGGTGATCGAACCCAGCGCCGGGCGCATGACCCTGGGCGGGGAGACGATCTACGACCAGGGCTGGAAGATCCGCGACCTGCGCGCGCTGCGCCGCGACCGCATCGGCTTCGTGTTCCAGGCGCCCTACCTGATCCCCTTCCTGGACGTGCTCGACAACGTCGCGCTGCTGCCGATGCTGGCCGGGCGCCCCAACGCCGAGGCGCGGCGGCGGGCGCTGGAGCTGCTCGACGCCCTCGACGTCGCCCATCGCGCGCGCGCCATGCCTTCGCAGCTCTCCGGCGGCGAGCAGCAGCGGGTGGCGATCGCGCGCGCGCTGGTGAGCCGGCCGCCGGTGATCCTCGCCGACGAGCCCACCGCGCCGCTCGACAGCGAACGCGCGCTCGGCGTCATCCGCATCCTCAACCGCATGGCGCGCGAGTACGCCACGGCGATCATCGTCGTCACCCACGACGAGAAGATCATCCCCACCTTCCGCCGCATCTACCACATCCGCGACGGGCGCACGGACGAGGAGGCGGGCGAGGGGCGGTCGATCGAGTGAGCGCCGCCCGGGAGAGATCTGGCGAGGGCTGCCGTGGCGTGTGCTATGGGAGCGGGCTTGCCCGCGAACAGCAGCTTGCTAGGGCCGCTGTTTTCGCGGGCAAGCCCGCTCCCACGGGAATACACGCCGAAATCGTTCGTGCGCCCGCTCGAGGATGACGGAGGGGCGTGAATGTGGAATCCTGTCGATCCTCCACTGTTTTATCGAGATTCCAATGAAAATCGCTCCCGCCCCCCTGGTCACGCTTTCCAACGGTGTCGAGATGCCCCGGCTCGGCCTCGGCACCTGGCCGATGAACGACGCCGAGGCCGCCGCAACCGTCGCCCTGGCGCTCGACCTCGGCTACCGCCTGATCGACACGGCCGAGAACTACGAGAACGAGCGCGGCGTCGGCGAAGGCATCCGGCGCTCGGGCGTGAAGCGCGAGAAGGTCTTCGTCACCACCAAGTTCAACCGCAAGTGGCACGGCGTCGACGGCGCACGCCAGGCCTGCGAGGCCAGCCTCGAGCGCCTCGGCCTGGATTACATCGATCTCTTCCTGGTGCATTGGCCGAATCCCGACCAGGGCCGCTACGTCGAGGCCTTCGAAGGCCTGGTGAAGCTGCAGGAGGCGGGCCTGGTGCGCGCGATCGGCACCTCTAACTTCAAGCCGGCGCACCTGCAGAAGCTGTTCGACCGCGGCCTGTGCCCGCAGGTGAACCAGATCCACCTCGACCCCTGGCATGCGCGCGCCGACCACGTCGAGGTGCATGAGGCGCACGGCATCGTCACCGAATCCTGGAGCCCGCTCGGCCGCGCCAACGCCATGCTGCAGGATCCGGCGATCGTCGACGTGGCCACGCGCTACGGGCGCACGCCGGCGCAGGTGATCCTGCGCTGGCACACCCAGCTCGGCTACGTGCCGGTGCCGAAGTCATCGAATCCGCAGCGCCTGGCCGAGAACCTGGACGTGTTCGATTTCGAGCTCACGCCCGAGGAGCTGGCGGCGATCAGCGCGCTCGACCGCCCCGATCCGGAGATGCTGGATTCGGACGTGTTCGGGCACTGAGCCCGTCGACCGCGCCGTCCCGCCAGGCCCGGTCCGGACGCTTGCCGGCCGCGTGGGACGGGCGCAGCGCCACAGTGCGGGCGGGCGGGATTCAGTCGCGCCAGATCCCCAGGTCCGCCAGCTGCTTCGTCGCCGCCTCGGCCCAGCCGCGGTTGGCGGCGGGGCTGGCGGGGCTGGGATGCAGCACGCGGCCGAACTTCAGTCCGGACAGGCCGGCGAGCGCCTCGGTGGCGCGCTTTTCCGCCCAGTTGCCGATGCCGATCACCCATTCCGGTTCGAGCGCATCGATCACCGTGCGCAGGTGCGCGTCGCAGGCCGCCAGCAGCGGGCGCTGCTCGGCCATCGGCAGCTTGTCCGGGGTGAGGTTGCGCCCGCCCTCGAAGAACACCAGCGGGCAGTAATTGGCGACGAAATGCCCGGCGAAGAAGGCTTCGGGCGTGCCGAAGCGGGCGCGGAACAGGCCCCACAGGCGCTGGCCGCTGACCTCGGAGCGCGCGCAGGCGAAGCCCTCCACCGGACGCTTCGGGTTGGTCACGCGCGGCTGCCCGACCGGGCCTTCGAGGCCCAGCCAGTCGCGCGCGCTGGCGATCTCGCCGAAAGGCACGCCGATCTGCGCCATGCCGAAGGGGCCGGGGTTCATGCCCACGAACACCACCCGCTTGCGTCCGCCGCCATAGGTTTCCAGGTAGCGGCGATGCACTTCCCAGGCGTAGTCGAGCGGGTTGTAGACGTGGGTGACGGGCGCGGCGAAGGGCAGCGCGTCCACCGCGGCGGAGAGTTCCCGGGCGGCGTCGATCAGGGTCTGTGCGGTCATCGTTCAGAACAGGAGCTTGAAGAGGTGGAGCGCGGCCATGCCGGCGACGATGGTGGCGAGCACCTTGCGCGTGCGCCACGCCACCAGCACCGCGACCAGCGCCGCCCACGGGCGCGGCGTGTCGAAAGCGAAGTGCACCTCGCTGCCGGCGACGAAGAGCGCGCTCGCGGTCAGCGCGGCAAAGCTCGCCGGCGCGATGTGGCGGCACAGTGCGTGCAGCCAGGCGGGGAGGCTGCGGCTGGCGAAGAGGCCGATCATCGCGTAGCGGTAGAGGTAGGTCAGCCCGCCGACCAGCACCAGCAGCAGGACCAGGGTGGCGGTACTCATCGCGCGCGCTCCAGGCGGCGCACGGTCCACGCCCCGGCGGCCAGCCCGAGCAGGATCGCGGCCACCAGGCCGAGCTTGTAGGGCAGGGCGGCGAAGGCGAGCGCGCCGAGGCCGGCGACCAGCGCCGCGGCCTGGCCGGCGCGTTCGCGCAGCAGCAGGGTGAGCAGGGCGATGAAGGTCAGCGGCACCGCGAAGTCGAGCTCCCACTCCGCCGGGATGGTGGCGCCGAACAGCAGGCCGGCGGCGGTGGCCAGCTGCCAGCCCGCCCACAAGGTGAAGCCGGCGCCGAGGAAGTACCAGTGGCGCAGGTCCTCGTGCGCGGGCGTGTCCGCATCCCCTGCCGGCGCGACGGAGGCGATGCTCGCGGCCTTGGGGCCGGGCTCCGCGGACGCTGCCGAGGCCGTGTCGCGGCCGCCACCGCTCCCACTGCTCCCGGCGGGGGCGGTCGGCGCCGGCTCGCGGCGCTGGTAGTGCAGCACCGCCACCGCGTAGGCCTCGTCGGTCAGCAGGTAGGCCAGCAGCAGGCGCCAGCGTCGCGGCAGGTGGCGCACGTACTCAGCCATCGACGCGCTGTACAGCACGTGGCGCAGGTTGAGCAGGCCGGAGGTGAGGGCGATCGGCACGAAGCCCGCGCCCGCCGCCAGCATCTGCACGATGACGAGCTGTGCCGCGCCGGCGAACACCACCGCCGAAGCCAGTTGCGCCAGCCACGCCGGTATGCCGGCGGACAGCGCGGCGATGCCGTAGATCATGCCGAAGGGGACCGCGCCCAGCAGCAGCGGGGCTTCATCGCGGCAGCCGGCGAGGAACTCGGCGCGTGCGCTCGTGGCGGTGCGCGCCATCAGTCGTCCACCGCGCCGTCGGTCTGCGGCCGGCCGAGGCGGCCGAGCGCGTCGCGCAGCCACCACACCATCACCACCCCGGGCACGGCGACGACGATGGAGAAGATGAAGAAGGCCGGCCAGCCGATGCTCTGCGACAGCACCCCCGACAGCGGGCTGACGTAGATCCGTCCCACCGCGGCGAAGGCCGACAGCATGGCGTAGTGGGTGGCGGTGAAGTGCTGGTTGCACAGCCCCATCAGCAGCGCGACGAAGGCCACCGTGCCCATGCCGCCGCTGATGTTCTCGCCGGCGATCACCGTCAGCAGCAGCAGGTCGAGCGCCGCCGGCGCATCCAGCGAAACGAAGCCCCAGTCGAAGGCCGGCACCATCACCGCGCCCCAGGCGCCCTTGCCGAGCTGGGCGAGCAGGTAGAAGCCGAAGTTCGACACCAGCTGCAGCACGCCGAACAGCAGCAGCGAGCGGTACAGCGCCAGCCGGGTCATGATCAGCCCGCCGATGAAGGCGCCGAGGATGGTGAGCCAGATGCCGATGACCTTGTTGGCGATGCCGACCTCCTCCTGCGAGAACCCCATGCCCTTGATAAGGAAGGGGGTGGTCAGGCTGCCGGCGAAGGCGTCGCCGAGCTTGTAGAGGATGATCAGCGCGAGGAAGGCGGCCGCGCCCTGCTGCGCGAAGTAGCTCGACAGCGAGCGGTTGAGGGTCTCGAAGCCGGCGCGCCGTGCCGCCCACCACGCCAAGGGCAGCGCGAGCGCGATCTCGGCCATCACGAACAGGAGCTGGATCCAGCGGTTGGCGTCGTTCGGGTCGAGGCCGATCAGGATCAGGGCCTGGCGGGCGATCCAGTAGCCGGCGGCGACGCCGGCGAGCATCGCGGCGAAGCCGACCAGCTCGCGCTTCGGGTCGGAGGCGAGCGGCTTCAGCGCCGCCGACACCCGCGGCAGCGCCAGCAGCGACACGACCCCGCAGGCCGCCATGATCAGCGCCATGGTCTCGTACACCCGCGGCCACGACGCCCACTGCCCGGCCCAGATCAGCGCGATGCCGCCGGACAGGATCATCGCCAGGCGGTAGGCGAACACATGCACCGAGGCGCCGAGGCCGCGCTCGTTGTCCGGCAGCAGGTCGGTGCGGTAGGCGTCCACCACCACGTCCTGCGAGGCCGACAGGAAGGCGATCGCCACCGCGGCCGCCGCGAACAGGCCCGGGGTGGCGGTGGGCGACAGCGTCGCCATCCACCACAGCAGCGCGGCGAGCGCGAGCTGCGTCAGCGCCAGCCAGCCGCGGCGGCGGCCGAGCCAGGGCGGCTCGAAGCGGTCCATCAGCGGCGCCCACAGGAACTTGAAGGTGTAGGGCACGCCGACGAGGCCGAAGAAGCCGATGGTGGCGAGGTCCACGCCGTCGACCGTCAGCCAGGCCTGCATCGCCTGCCCGGTCAGCGCCAGCGGCAGGCCGGAGGCGAAGCCGAGCACGAGGATGGCGGACAGGCGCCAGGCGCGGGCGAGGGCGGAGGAGCGGGCAGAGGACAAGGGCGCGGCGGGACGTTGCAGGGCCGCGCATTATCGCAGATCATCCCGGCCCCCCAGGTTTACACAATTCGATACTTTGCTTGCGTCCGGCCCGCTCTGCGCCAACAATGCCGGCAAAGCCAAAATCCCCGATTCGAGGAGGTCTTTCTTCATGTCCTACACAGTGACCGTGGTCTTCGGTGGCGATCGCGAGTACGAGTTTGCGCTGCACGACGCCGACGTGGCCTCGACCACGAAGGATCAGGCGCGCAGCTGGCTCGCGCGCGAGTTCGAGGATCTCGAATGCACGCCGTCCAACCCGATGGGCAAGGTGCTGGTGCTCGACATGATCCTCAACGTTGCCAAGTACGGCGGCGAGAGCCGTTTCGAACAGGCGGGCGAGTGGGCGAAGAAGTTCGCGGTGGTCACCGCGGCCGCCCTCGATCGTCCGGTCGTGCGCGTCGACGTCGCGTCCTTCATCGTCGGCTGATCAGGCCTGCAGGGCGCGTGCCGGCGCGTGTTCAGGTTGCGCTCGCGGCCCGTCGAGCGCGCCGATGAGGGCGTCGACCAGCCGCATCACCGTCGTCTCGCCGCGGTCCTCCAGCAGCTGCAGGCGCGGTGGCATGGCGGTGCGGTTGGGCGAATCCGGCCGGCTCGCCCGCCACAGCGTCTGCAGCGTTCCCTCGATGAAATCGCGCGGCGCGTCGGCGTCGACCAGCACGAGCACGCGCGCCAGAGGCACGAAATCCAGCAGCTGCTGCAGCTCGTAGCGGCAGCCCTGGTTCTGCGGCGAGAAGCCGCGAAGATCCATCAGCACCACGTCGGCAGCCTGCGCCAGGCGCAGCATGGTCGGTCGCCACGTGTCGTCGTGGCAGAAGAACTCGTTCACCCGGTGGCGGCCGTCCGGATCGGGGCCGAGCGCACGCGCGGCGAAGCGCCGCGCCAGGTCGGCCTCGTCGCGCACGAACTGGCGTGACAGCCGGCCGCCGACGAAATCGAGGAACTCGTGCGGCTCCACCGCCGTGGTGGCGAGGTCGGGGCCGGCGATCATGTCGATGTTGCCGATGCGCAGCCAGCGCTTGCCGAGCGCATCGAACAGGCGCTCGCTGCGCGCGCCGAGGGCGAACACGCGCAACAGCAGCAGCGCGGGCGCACCCGTCGGCCCTTGGTCAGCGCGGCTTGGGTGCGCTGCGGCCGGGGCCATCGCTTGCCCGAGCCCGGCCAGTCGGAAGCCGGCGGCCGTGACCAGCTTCCACGCCGCGAACGCGACCACCCCGCTTGCCATCCAGGCCAGGCCCTCGAAGGCGAAGCTCACCGTCTGCACCACGGCGAACAGCAGCCACATCGCCTCCAGCGTCAGCGTCTGGTCGCTGCTGCGGCGCGCGACGTGGCGGCGGCCGAGCCACTTCAGCACTTGCCAGCCGAGCACGCCGGCGACGGTCGCGCCCGCGAGCATCACGCCCCAGAAGGTCTGCAAGCCGTCGAGGCCGAGCAGATTGCCCACCGTGATCACCGCGCGCAGCGCAGCCTCGTCCTGCCCGCCCAGATTGATGGCGATCAGCGCGCCGGCGAGCGCGACCACCATGAAGGCCAGCACCAGCGGCCCGACCGCGCGGATGCGGCGGTGCAGGAAGGCGAGCAGCAGCACGGTGGCGGGCAGGTTGGTGATCGCCCAGAAGCGCGCGATGTCGAGCGCGGACAGGCTCGGGTTGCGCACCAGGCCCCAGCCGGCGAACGCGAACAGCATCAGCAGGTAGGCCACGCCAACCGCCAGGCGCTGGCGGGTCGTGGTCGCCACCACCAGGCCGACGGTGAGCGCCGTGGGCCACGCGTAGCACGACAGCAGCCACAGGAACCGGACCAGCACGAAGCCGCCTTCGTTCCAGCTGAAGCGCATCCAGGCGCCGGTGAGCACCAGGGCGTAGACCATGCCGGCGGCGACGTGGATGAGGCTCGTGGCGCGCAGCGACCGCTGCATGGCGGCGCGCAAGGGATGGGGGGTGGCGAGCCGCGCGTCGCCAACGATCTCGAACTCCAGCGCCCGGGGCGGCGGACCAGTGGGCGCGGGCACCGCAGCGGCTGCGGCCGCGGGCGATTCGCCGTCGGTGGCGGGTGCCGCGCTCGCGGCAGCGCGTTCACCGACGCTCCCCGCGAGCGCCTCGGCCGGCTCGCGTTCCGCGGGGCTGGTGCGCGCCATCGAGCGCAGCACCGCGCGCCGGTAGAGCGCGAGCAGCGCGAGGCAGACCGGCAGCGTCAGCACCGCGGCGACCAGGATCAGCGTCGGCAGCGCGCCGGTGGCGATGAGGATTGCCGGATTGCCTTCTTGCATCGCCGCGCGCTCCTGTGGGTGCCGACCCTCACCGGGCCGGGTCGCCATCCAGTATAGGAGGCGCGCAGCTCACGCGTGCGCGCCGGCAGCGCCCAGGCGGCGATGCGCCTCCTCAGCCGTTGCGCCCCAGCCGGTACACCGCCACGCTGGCGAGGAAGTTGGGCTCTTCGTGGACCAGCTTGCCCTCGTCGAAGGCCAGGCGCTCGCGCACCGCGATGCCGTTCATCTCGCACAGCGCGTCGAAGTCGGCGATGGTGAAGAAGCGCACGTTGGGGGTGTTGAACCACTGGTGCGGCAGGCTCTCCGACACCGGCATGCGGCCGTTGAGGATGCTCTGGCGGTGGCGCCAGTAGCCGAAGTTGGGGAAGCTCACCACGGCCTCGCGGCCCACGCGCAGCATCTCGGCGAGGATGCCCTGGGTGTTGTGCATGGCCTGCAGCGACAGGCTCATGATGACGTGGTCGAAGAAGCCGTCCTCCAGGCCGACCAGGCCCTTCTCCAGGTCCATCTGGATCACGTTGATGCCGTTCTCCACGCTGGCCTGCAGCTTGTCGGGGTCGTTCTCGACGCCGTAGCCCTGCACCTGGCGCACGTCCATCAGGTGGCGCAGCAGGGCGCCGTCGCCGCAGCCGAGGTCGAGCACCTTCTCGCCGGGCTCGATCCACTGGGTGATCACTTCATAGTCGTAGCGGTAGGAGGTCATATCAGTATGCGCCGAGCCGTCTCAAGCGTACTGACGCCCCCTCGGGGGGCAGCGAACGCAGTGAGCGTGGGGGTTGTGTCAATTTATACCTCGATGCGGTCGAACCAGGCCGACAGCAGCTTGTGGTAGCGCGGCTCGTCGAGCAGGAAGGAGTCGTGGCCGGCCGGGCAGTCGATCTCGGCGTAGCTGACGTTGCGGCGGTTGTGCAGCAGGGCGTAGACGATCTCGCGCGAGCGCTCGGGCGAGAAGCGCCAGTCGGTGGTGAAGGACACCACCAGGAAGTCGGCCGTGGCGCGCGCCAGCGCGGCGGGCAGGTTGCCGCCGTACTCGAAGGCGGGGTCGAAGTAGTCGAGCGCCTTGGTGGTCAGCAGGTAGGTGTTGGCGTCGAAGTAGCCGGCGAACTTGTCGCCCTGGTAGCGCAGGTAGGACTCGATCTCGAACTCGACGTCG